>NZ_JBQKKR010000016.1:0-50412 GCF_052116665.1 Dysosmobacter sp. Sow4_B12
GGAAATGGAATGACTCTGTCCATTTCCTGTTCTCAATTCTATTTCCCCGAATTTGCGCTGAAACCCCGGTTGCTGCCTAATGCACAACCGGGGTTTCTCGACAGGCTGAGGTGCCGGTGCGAAAGCACCGGCACCTTTTCTCATATGGTCATTCTTCTTTCGCATGTCTTTATAAAATGTATTGATTTTTTCGCATGGCACAGTATAATAGTCAGCGTGCCGCGCCTTCCCGGGCGGCGACATCACAAGGAGCGTAACCGCCATGAAGCTGAAAAACACGGAAGAATTTTTGAATTTCTGCTGCGAGATGGGCCGCCAGCTCATTCAGAACGGTGCGGAGATCTACCGGGTGGAGGATTCCATCAACCACTTAATGGACGCCTACGGCTACCAGGACACGGAGGTATTCGCCATTCCCGCCAGTGTCATTTTGAATATTCTCGAGGACGGCCACAACTACACGAAGGCCATCCGCATCCGCACCTCCTTCATCAACCTGGACAAGCTGGAAAAGCTCAACAGCCTCTGCCGCCAGGTGTGCCGGGAGACTCCCGCCCCCGCCGAGGCCATGGAACGGCTCCGCTCCATCGCCCAGGCCTCCGGCTATCCCCAGTGGAGCGGCTATCTGGCCCACGGCTTCGTGGCGGTGTTTTTCACGCTGTTCTGGGGCGGAAGGCTCTTTGACGCCTGCTTCGCCTTCGCCTGCGGCATTGCCGTCAAGGCCGCCACCGGCTCCCTCAGCCGCATGAACACCAACATTTTCTTCACCTACGTCTGCGCCAGCATGGCCATGGTGCTGCCGCCTTTGGCCCTGGTCTATCTGGGCGTTCCGGTGCAGATGGACAAGATCGTCATCGGCGCCATCATGCTGCTGGTGCCCGGCATCGCCATCACCAATGTGGTGCGGGACGTGCTGGCCGGTGATTTTTTGACGGCGCTGACCAAATTCGCCGAGGTACTCATCATTTCCATGGCCCTGGCCCTGGGCATCGCCATTCCCGTGGGCCTGGCCAGATTGCTTTTGGGGGTGGCTTGAAATGCGGTTTTTGCCCTGCCTGTACGCCTTTTTGGGCTGCGTGAGCTTCTGCTTTATTTTCCAGGTGCGAAAGCCCCTGTTCATCTTCCTGTGCAGCGCCATCGGCGCTGTCTCCTGGGGCGTGTACCTGCTGGCGGAGCCCCTGGGGTCCGACGCGGTGCGGTGCTTCGTGGCCACCCTTGTGGTCTCCGCCCTGGCGGAGCTGCTGGCCCGGCTGCTGAAGGCGCCCGCCACCATTTTCCTGGTCATCGGCATCATCCCCCTGGTGCCCGGCGGCGGACTGTACTACACCATGGACTACCTCATCAACCAAAACTTCCCCATGTTCTCCCAGGTGGGCCTGCGGACCGCCGCCACCGCCGGCGCCATCGCCGTGGGCGCCTCCATGGTCACCTCCATTGTCCGGATGCTCACCTGGCGCAAGAAGTAAAAAACGCCCCGCGGCTGACCGCCGCGGGGCGTTTTCGCGCGCTGCTCAATAGCCGGTCTTTTTGCTGCCGGGCTGGCCGTAGGTCTTGAAGCGCTCCATGACCTCCGCCATCTGCTCATCGGAGAGGACATTGGGCGTGCCGATGCACATGGCCCGGTACTGGAGCTCCGCGATGTACTCCATGTTGCAGGCCAGGCCGTAGGCGCTCTTAATGTCCTTGCCGCAGGTCACGAGGCCGTGGTTCCCCAGCAGCACGGCGTTGCTCTTGCCGCACACCTCAATGGCCGCCTCCGCCAGCTCCAGGGTACCGAAGGTGCGGTAGGGCGCGCAGGGCACCTCGGGCACGCCGGCGTCGCCGATGACATAGTGGACGGCACGGATGGGCTGTCCCAGCACGGCGAATGTAGTACAGTACATGGAGTGGGTGTGGACCACCGCCCGGGCGTGGGGCTTATGCCGGTAAAAGGTGGTGTGGAGGCCCCATTCGCTGGAGGGCTTTTTATCGCCGTCCACGATGTTGGCATCCAGGTCCGTAATGACCACATCCTCGGGCCGGGTGGAAAAATAATCAATACCGGAGGGACTGATGGCCATCAGTCCCTTTTCCGCGTTATAGATGCTGATATTGCCGCTGGTGCCGGTGCTCAGCCGGGCGGCACTCATTTTTTTGCCGTATTCAACGACCAGTTCTCTCTCTTCCTGCATCAACATTGTCTGTTCCTCCTACTTCTTCACAGTGGATCGTTCTCAATAAAAGGCCTTGGCCTCCGTGTCAAAATACTGGTCCAGCAGGTAGGGCACATACACACCCTTGTCCGTGACCACGCCGGAGATCAGGTGAGGCGGCACCACGTCGAAGGAGGGATAGATGGCCTTCACCTCCGGCACGGTGTTGGGGATGCCCCGGTAGGACAGCACCTGGCTGGGGTCCCGCATCTCAATGACGATGTCGCCCCTGCTCTTCTTGTCCCGGTCGGGGATGCCGGTGACATAGTAGGGCACACCGAAGTACTTGGCCAGAATGGCGATCTGGAAGGTGCCGATCTTGTTGGCGATGTGGCCGTCCCGGGCGATGGAGTCCGCCGCCGAGGTGAATACGTCGATGTGCTCCCGCTCCATGGCGTAGGCCACCATGTTGTCGGTGATGACCGTGGTGTCAAAGCCCATCTGGGCAAAGCAGCTGGCGGTCAGCCGGGCCCCCTGCAGGTACGGTCGGGTCTCCGCGCAGAACACCCGGAAGTCCTTGTTCTGCTTCCGGGCCGCCCGCATGACGGTGCCGATGATGGTCTCGCCGAAGCACTGGGTCAAGATGGTGCCGTTGTTGGGGATGAGCTCCGCCAGCCGGTCGCCCACGATCTGCATGGTGCTGTACCGCCGGTTTAGAGACTCCACCGTGTTTTCCACGATGGCGGCGATGGGGTCCTTCCCCTCCGCCAGGGCCTGGGCCGCCACGTCCACGCAGCGGTTGGTGATCTGGCCGTAGCGGTTGGCGGTGGTGGGCCGGGCGTGGGACAGGTCGTAGGACGCCTGCTTCAAAAAGGCGATCTGCTCCGCCTCGCCCTTGCCCCGCACCTGCCAGGCCGCCAGGGCCATGCCCATGCCCACGGCGGTGTAGGGCCCCGCGCTCTGGGTCACCATGTCCGTGATGGCCTGGGCCACCTCCCGGTAGTCCGTGCACTCCACGAACCGCACCTCCGTGGGGTAGACCCGCCGGTCCAGAATGCGGACCTTTCCCTCGTCGTACCACGCCACGTTCTCATATTGCAGCAAAAAGGGCATATCGTTGTCCATGCGTACCATATCCGTACTCTCCTTTATCGTATGTATCCCTTCGGGGAAGCCGGCAGTATCCGGCGCTGTTCATTGGAATGTCCGCAAATGCGGACATTTTAATAGTACAACAGCTTTAAACGCTTTTCAACAGGTTTTCGTTTTCTTTTGTTGAATTTTGTTGCTCTGTCCACCGGGTGCCGGTGGCATGCCTTCGTCACTTTTTATACCTATTTCGCCGCGAGTTAATCGTTTTCCACAAGATTCCCTCTTTTATTCAGAAGAATCTTGACATTTTTCTTTGCAAACAGTATATTCAAAGTAATCGGTTAACTGAAGCTGCCCCACGGTCCGCCGCTTTTCACCGGCGGCCACAGGGGCTTTCCACGAGGAGGATGGAGGTACATTATGGAAAATCAGATCAAACGTATCGGTGTTCTGACCAGCGGCGGCGACGCCCCCGGTATGAACGCTGCCGTCCGCGCCGTGGTGCGGTCCGCTGTGGGCCGCGGCATCGACTGCATCGGCATCCGCAGAGGCTGGAACGGCCTCATCAACAGCGATTTCATCCACATGAACGCATCCAGTGTCAGCCACATCATCAACAAAGGCGGCACCATGCTCTACACCGCCCGCAGTGAGGAGTTCCGGGAGCCCTCCGGCCGTGCCAAGGCGCTGGCCACCTGCAAGCTGCTGGGGCTGGACGGCATTGTGGCCATTGGCGGCGACGGCACCTTCCGGGGCGCCCTGGCCCTCTCCCGCCAGGCGGCCGAGAGCGGCCAGCATCTGCAGGTGGTGGGTGTGCCCGCCACCATTGACAACGACATCGGCTGCTCCCACTACACCATCGGCTTTGACACCGCCTGCAACACCGCCGTGGAGTGCATCGACAAGCTGCGGGACACCATGCAGTCCCACGAGCGCTGCTCCGTGGTGGAGGTCATGGGCCGCCACGCCGGTTATCTTGCCCTGTACGTGGGCATCGCCGTGGGCGCCACCGCCGTCCTCATCCCGGAGCGGGAGCTGAACTTTGAGCAGGACATCGTGGAGAAGATCCGTCGTGCCCGCCTGGCCGGCACCACCCATTACATGATCGTGGTGGCCGAGGGCGTGGCCAGCGCCATGGACATCGCCAAGCGCATCCACGAGGAAGTGGGCATCGACCCCCGCGTGACGGTGCTGGGCCACATCCAGCGGGGCGGCTCCCCCTCCGCCCGGGACCGGGAGACGGCCAGCCGCATGGGCTACGAGGCTGTGAAGGTCATGGCCGAGGGCCGCGGCAACCGCATCATCGCCACCCAGGACGGCCGCATCGTGGACCTGGACATGGAGGAAGCCCTGCAGATGACCAAGACCTTCAACATGGAGCGCTACCAGGTGCTGGAGGCCATGACCAACCGCAAGGACGTGCTGTAATCAGAAAAATACCGGAAGGCTGCGGCCTTCCGGTATTTTTTTATTGTTCTCCGTTCACCACATCCGCCAGGAAGCGGGCCACATAGCGGATCAAAGCCACCCGGCAGTCACAAAGGCCGTGGCCGGTGGGCAGCACCGTCATCCGCTGGATGGCCTTGGTGGGATGGGCCTGCAGCAGCTCCCAAAGGGGCAGGAACATGTCCTCCAGCGGCGCCAGGGTATCCAGCGCTCCCTCCACGCAGCAGAGGTTCTGGTCCTTCACGGCGTCAAAGGCGTTTTCGAAATCATACTCCCCCACATGGGCCGCAATGTCCCGGAAAAATACCTCCTCGTCATAGCCGGTGAGGTTGTAGCCGGCGGGCAGCAGGGCCCGGAGCTTATCCGGCCGGCCCTGGCGGATGAGGCGCGTGGAGTCAAAGGGCGTCATCAGAAGGATGCCCTTCAGCCACGGCAGCTTCCGGCAGGCGTTCAGCGTGGTGTTGCCGCCCATGCTGTGGCCGCCCAGAAACACGCAGTCCGGGTCCACGTTGAATTGCCGGCAAAATTCCGGCGTCCGCACATATTCCGCCACGGCCAGCGCGTCCTCCACACAGTGGGACACCAGATACTCGCCCTGGCTGCCCCAGGCGCCCCGGTGGTGAGGCGTCAGCACCACGCAGCCGATCCGCCGCAGGGCGTGGACCAGGTCGTCGTTTCGGGCGGTGCCCGGATAGCCGTGGGTCAATATCACGCAGGGGCGGGGCGCGGCATAGCCGCCGTCCGGCCACATGATCTGCCCGTAAATATGGCTGCCGCCGCTGACCACGTCCAGCGCGTCGTAGTCCGCGGGAGCCGCCTCCGGGGTGGGGCGGTCCTCAAAAAGATAGTCCAGCTGTATCCGCTCCATCATCGTATCCCTCCCGCGCCGGGGGTCGTGCGCTTTACATTTTCTGTCATTTTAACCAATCCTTTGCATAAAGACATTTGTTTTCACGCAGGCTTCTTGAGCGCCTGTGCGTCCTTCTGTCTCCCTGTCAAGCGGCTGTTTTCCCCTCCAGAAGTCCGGCTTTGGATAGAAGATACCTCATTATAGGTTCCTGTTTTTTCCGTGTCAAGAAAAGCGGCACGATCTTTTTCGTCGCTTTGCATAAATTTATGAAGTTTATGCAAAACAAAGGACACTCCGGCCCGCATATAGCCGAAGTGTCCTTTGTTCATGTTCATTTTTCAGCGTTTTTGCTCCGGAAGCAAGCACACCGCTCCCGCCGCCCGGGTAGCGTTCAAATCGATGAGCCGCTGGTTGGAGCTGCCCCGAAACCGCAGGGAAATGTCCTTCAGCGCCTCCACGAACCGACCGTCCACCAGCACGTCCACCATGCCCAGCAGCTCGTCCGTCACCTCGCACCGGGGATGGCTCCCCTCCCGCAGCATGTCCTCATAAAGGAAGCCGCTGTACGCCCAGATATTTTTCTCCGGCAGCTCCCGCCGCACCCGGCGCAGAAACGGCACCAACGCCCGCTGGTTCTCCGGTTCAAAGGGCTCGCCGCCAAGTAGGGTCAAGCCGTTGATATAGGACGGCGCCAGCAGCTCCATGAGGTACTGCTCTGTCTCCTCCGTAAAAGGCCGGCCATAGTCAAAGGCCCAGGTCTGGGGCTGGAAGCAATTTTCGCAGTGGTTGGTGCAGCCGGAGACGAACAGCGTCACCCGGACGCCCTCGCCGTTGGCGATGTCGCAGTTTTTGATCTCACCGTAATACATGGTTCCGCCTCCGTTTCCATTCCGCCCGCAGGCGGAAATCTCATAAAATCTTTTTTCCCGAGGGCATGCGCCTCGGGAAAAACACTTCTGGGTTTGTAAGTGTGCGGGCACAGCGGGTGCGCGCAAACCGCAGCGGTTCCTCTGAAGCTCTGCTGCGAACGGCAGTATGTTTTGCAAATTTTTTCATTATTATAGCAAACCGCTTGCAAAAACGCAACATGCATATGAGATGGCTCCTGTCGCGTGTCGGAATGACCGCCCCCCATTTTTTAGCTGAACGACCCCGAATGGACTTGGCAGGATGCTCCCCTTGTCGGCAATTACACCGCACTGCATATCCTCATCGTCCATTTCCGGCTCTGCCGCATTCCGGAGCTGTCCAGCCTGTACGGTGTAGGGCTGTTCACCCTCTGCACGGCGGGGACGCCGGCTGTCTTTGCCGCAGAAATCCGTGAGAAACGACCTTCTCGGAAAACCAGGCCACCCCCGAACCAATTCCGGGTTCGGGGGTGGCCTTACGCAGATAGAACAGAAAATCAGATGTTCATTCCTAATGAAACTATCAATTTACAGGTGCATCACCCGGTCCCGGATCTCCTGGGTCCGGCCCTGGTTCCAGAACTGGGTGCCGATGTAGCCGCAGGTCCGGCGGGCCACATTCATCTTGTCCTGGTCGGTGTTGCCGCACTTGGGGCATTTCCAGATGAGCTTGCCGTTTTCCTCCACGATCTGGATCTCGCCGTCCCAGCCGCACACCTGGCAGTAGTCGCTCTTGGTGTTCAGCTCGGCGTACATGATGTTATCATAAATAAACTTCATCACCTGGAGCACCGCCTCCAGGTTGTTCTGCATATCCGGCACCTCCACATAGCTGATGGCGCCGCCGGTGGACAGGTGCTGGAACTTGGCCTCGAAGCGCAGCTTGTCAAAGGCGTTGATCTCCTCCGTCACATGGACGTGGTAGCTGTTGGTGATATAACCCTTGTCGGTGATGCCCTCAATGATGCCGAAGCGGCGCTGGAGGCACTTGGCAAACTTATAGGTGGTGGACTCCAGAGGCGTGCCGTAGATGCCGAAGCCAATGGAGGTCTCCGCCTTCCAGCGGCTGCAGGCCTCGTTCATATGCTCCATGACCCGCAGGGCAAAGGGCGTGGCGGACGGGTCCGTGTGGCTCTTGCCGGTCATGTACTTCACGCATTCGTAAAGGCCCGCGTAGCCCAGGGAGATGGTGGAATAGCCGCCCACCAAGAGCTTGTCGATGGTCTCGCCCTTTTTCAGCCGGGCACAGGCGCCGTACTGCCACAAAATGGGCGCCACGTCGGAAAGAGTGCCCTTCAAGCGGTTGTGGCGGCACATGAGGGCCCGGTAGCACAGGTCCAGCCGCTCGTCGAAGATCTTCCAGAACTTGTCCAGATCGCCGCCGGAGCTGAGGGCCACGTCCACCAGGTTCAGCGTCACCACGCCCTGGTTGAAGCGGCCGTAGAACTTGTAGTTGCCGTTCTCATCCTTCCAAGGGCTGAGGTTGGACCGGCAGCCCATGACGGGGAAGCAATTGCCCTCCTTGTACTCCTTCATCTTCTTTTCGGAGATGTAGTCGGGCACCATCCGCTTGGCGGTGCACTTGGCCGCCAGCTTTGTGAGATACCAGTAGGGGGAATCCTCGTGGATGTTGTCCTCCTCCAGCACGTAGATGAGCTTGGGGAAGGCAGGAGTGATCCACACGCCGTCCTCGTTTTTCACACCCTGGTAGCGCTGCTCCAGAGTCTCCTCAATGATCATGGCCAGGTCCCGGCGCTCCTGGTCGTTCTTGGCCTCCCCCAGGTACATAAACACCGTGACAAAGGGAGCCTGTCCGTTGGTGGTCAGCAGGGTCAGCACCTGGTACTGGATGGTCTGGACACCCTTGCGCACCTCGTCCCGCAGGCGGGCCTCCACCAGCTGGTCGATCTTCTCCTGGCCGGGGTCCACACCGATGACCTCCATCTCCTGCTCCACGATCTTGCGGATCTTCTTGCGGCTGACATCCACAAAGGGCGCCAGGTGGGCCAGGGAAATGGACTGGCCGCCGTACTGGTTGGACGCCACCTGGGCGATGATCTGGGTGGCGATGTTGCAGGCGGTGGAGAAGCTGTGGGGCCGCTCAATGAGGGTGCCGGTGATGACGGTGCCGTTTTGCAGCATATCCTCCAGGTTCACCAGGTCGCAGTTGTGCATGTGCTGGGCATAGTAATCCGTGTCGTGGAAGTGGATAATGCCCTCCCGGTGGGCCTCCACGATGTCCGGCGGCAGCAGCAGCCGCTCGCTGAGGTCCCGGGAGACCTCGCCGGCCATGTAATCCCGCTGGGTGGAGTTCACCACGGGGTTTTTGTTGGAGTTCTCCTGCTTGGCCTCCTCGTTGCAGCACTCGATGAGGCTGAGGATCTTCTCATCGGTGGTGTTGCTCTTGCGGACCAGAGAACGGGTATAACGGTAGGTGATGTAGCTCTTGGCTACCTCGAAGGCACCGTGGGCCATGATCTGGTACTCCACCAAATCTTGGATCTCCTCCACGGAGGGCGCCCGGTTCATCTTTAGGCATTGAAGCTCCACAAAATCGGCAATGCGCCGGATCTGCATGGGCGTCATGCGGGCGCTTTCCTCAACGCTGTCGTTGGCCTTTGTAATGGCGGCGATGATCTTGGTGATGTCAAAATCAACTTCCGTGCCGTTTCTTTTGATAACGATCATGTCATTCCCTCCGTTAAATTCCCGTGCACCACAATATATTTCGCATTGTATGTATCATAACACACAAGATATAGTTTGTGCTAGTTGCAATTGCCACTTTATGTAGAAACTTCTGATAAACTGCACGCCGTCTATCATGGCAAATAAACCGCCGTTTGTAAATGGGAAAGTTCCATAGAATTTTCCTGTTTTTTTCTCCGTCTTTTCCGCTTGACAAGCCGGCGCAGCAAAAAAAGGACCGCAAAGCGGTCCTTTTTTGCTGCGCCGGAGCGTATTCGTTCTCAGATACGGGCGACGCCGGAGTCGTGAGCGGCCTTGCACACGGCGCCGGCCACGGCGTCCTTGACCCGGGGGTCGGTGGCGTCGGGGATGATGTAGTCGGCGTTCAGTTCCTCGTCGGAGATCAGGCCGGCGATGGCGTGAGCAGCGGCGATCTTCATGGCGTCATTGATGTCGCTGGCCCGGGCGTCCAAAGCGCCCCGGAACACACCGGGGAACACCAGGACGTTGTTGATCTGGTTGGGATAGTCGCTGCGTCCGGTGGAGCAGACGGCGGCGCCGCCGGCCTTGGCATCCTCGGGGAAGATCTCGGGCGTGGGGTTGGCGCAGGCGAAAATGACGGCGTCCTTGTTCATGGTCTTGACCATGTCGGTGGTGACGGCATGGGGCGCGGACACGCCGATGAACACGTCGGCGCCAGCCAACACATCGGCCAGGGAGCCGGCCTTCTTCTCCAGGTTGGTGACCTGGGCCATCTCCTCCTTGATCCAGTTCAAGCCGTCGCGGCCGGCGTAGATGGCGCCCTTGCGGTCGCAGAGGGTGACATTCTTGGCGCCGGCGGTCAGCAGCAGCTTGGTGATGGAGATGGCGGCGGCGCCGGCGCCGTTGATGACGATGCGCACCTCCTCCAGCTTCTTGCCCACCACCTTCAAGGCATTGGTCAAGCCCGCCAGGGTGATGATGGCGGTGCCGTGCTGGTCGTCGTGGAAGATGGGGATGTCGCACTTTTCCTTCAGCTTCCGCTCGATCTCAAAGCAGCGGGGAGCGGCGATGTCCTCCAGGTTCACGCCGCCGAAGGAGCCGGAGAGCAGGTACACGGTGTTGACGATGTCGTCCACATCCTTGCTCTTGACGCACAGGGGGATGGCGTCCACGTCGCCGAAGGCCTTGAACAGGACGCACTTGCCCTCCATAACGGGCATGCCGGCCTCGGGGCCGATGTCGCCCAGGCCCAGAACAGCGGTGCCGTCGGTGACCACGGCCACGGTGTTCCAGCGGCGGGTCAGCTCATAGCTCTTGGAAATGTCCTTCTGGATCTCCAGGCAGGGCTGGGCAACGCCGGGGGTGTAAGCCAGGGCCAGATCCTCCTTGCTGCCCACAGGCGCCCGGGGAACAACTTCCAGCTTACCCTTCCACTCAGCATGCAGGCGCAGGGATTCCTTTGCGTAATCCATTTCACATTCTCCTTTTTATTTGTTTTCAGTTGTTTCCAGTCCGGCTTGCCGGACGATGTTCATGCTTCCAAATCGCCTGTCCAGGGCAGGGTGGAGCCGCCGTAGGGCATGGCCAGCACTGTGGCGCCGGGGCCGCACTTGGCCGCGGCAGCCCGGTAGGCCTCCTCCGCGGAGTGGTACGGCGTCATGAAAAGGCTCCGCACCAGCTGGTCCGGCAGGTCGCTGACCAGGTAGATGTCCGCGTTCTCCAGCACCATGGCGATGGCGGCGGCCTTGTGGCCGCCCAGGCGGAATTCCCGCTGGATGCGGTCGATGAGGGAATGAGCGGTGGGGGCGGTGGTCATCCACTCCTCAAAGGTCTTTTCCCCCAGGCCCTCCTTGCAGGAGCCCATGAGGACAATGACGCCGCCGGACTTCACCGCGTGCTTGGCATTGTCCAACGCCTTCTGGGTCTGGTACAGGTTCAAATCCTTAGGCGCGCCGCCCTGGCTCACCAGCACGATGTCCGCCCGCCGGGGCAGTTCCTTGCGGTACAGCGTGTCCAAAAACGCGCAGCCGGCCCGGTGGGCGGCGGTGACGTCGCCGGCCACGGCGCGGATGATCTCCTTATGGGCGTCCAGCACCACGTTGAGAATGAAATCCACTCCCACCATGGCCGCCGCCTCCTCGATGTCCTCCCGGACGGGGTTGCCCGCCAGACGGCCGGCGCAGGCGGCGCTTTCCACCATGCGGCTGTGGTTGGCCTGGATGGCCGCCCGGGTGGACACGCCGGGCATGATGGCCTTGGCGCCGCCGGAATAGCCGGCAAAGTAGTGGTACTCGATGTTGCCCAGGCAGATGCGCCGGTCCGCCTCCGCCACCCGGCGGTCAATGTCCACCGGCGTGCCCCGGGAGGTGACGCCCACATGGACGCAGTCCTCCACGTTCAAATCCACGCAGGTGATCTCCCGCCAGGCCCGCTCACCGGCCAGGTGGGCCTTTTCCGCCTCCGTGTGGCCCCGGTGGCTGCCCAGGGCGAACACCAGGGTAATGTCCTCCGGCGCGGCGCCGGCGGCGTACAGCTCCTCCAGCAGGGCGGGCATCACGGTCCAGGTAGGCATGGGACGGGTGATGTCGCTGGTGACGATGGCGATCTTTTCGCCGGGGCGGACGATGTCCCGCAGGCGGGGCGTGCCGATGGGCTCCGCCAGCGCCCGGCGGACGGCGGCCTCGCCGGCGAGGTCCGCCTTGACCGCATTGGGCTCCAGAACCCCCAGCAGGTTTTCCGCCGGCACGTTTACACGCTCCGTCCGGTTCCCGATTTTAAAGGATAGTTCCATCATGGACACCCCCTCGTTTTCTTCGCTTCTATTGTATGGAAGGCCTTTCCGAATGTCAAATATAGTTTTTCTTGATTTTTATCAATTATTTTTATATTATAAAAGAAACCCTTGGAATTTGGAGGTTTTGACAGATGAAATTGCAGCAGCTGCGGTATTTTGAGGCCACCTGCCGCTTGGGCAGCATCTCCCGGGCCGCGGAGTCCCTGCACGTTTCTCAGCCCTCGGTATCCATGGCCATCCGGGACCTGGAACGGGAGTTCGGCGTGGCCCTCATCGCCCGGCGGTATCAAGGCTTTTCCCTAACGGAGGAGGGCGCCATTCTGCGGGAGATGGCGGAGAGCCTGCTGCGCCACGCGGATCACGTGTCCAACCGGATGCAGGCTCTGGGCCGCCAGCGGCGGCCGGTGAGGCTGGGGGTGCCGCCCATGATCGGCACCGCCCTCCTCCCCGCCCTGTACCGCCAACTGTCCGCCCGGTATCCGGAACTGCTGCTGGCCACGGAGGAGCTGGGCACCAAGACCCTCATCCGGGACCTGCGGGAAAACGTGCTGGACGTGGCCTTTGTCTCCCACCACGCTCCCCTGCCGCCGGAGTTTGAAACCATCCCCGTCACAGATATGGAGATCGTTTGGTGCGCCCTTCCGGATCATCCCCTGGCCGGAAAGTCCCGGGTCTCCGTCCTCCAGCTGGAGGATGAGCCCCTGGTGTTTTTCCAAAGCAGCTTCTCCCTGCGGGAGCGGGTCATGCAGCAGTTTGAAGCCGCCGGCGTCACGCCCCGTATCCTCCACGCCACCGAGCAGCTGTCCACCGTTCAAAGCCTCATCCGCAGCGGCACCGCCACCGGGTTTTTGCTGCGCCCCCTGGCGGACACCATGCCGGACCTGGCGGTCCTCTCCCTGGAGCCCCAGGTCTTTGTGCATGTGAGCCTCGTGTGGCGCCGCAGTCAAAAGCCCTTCCGGGACATGAGCCGTCTCATTGAGCTCTGCCGCCAGGTGCCGGTGCTGTGATTTTCCCCCCGCGTACAAGAACAGGTCCCCGGCTTTCGCCGGGGACCTTTCTTGGTAGAAACTCTGTATACGGTATCGCGTTATAATACAGTGTCTCGGGAATCAGACACCGATGTGGAAGATACCCATCGTGACGCCATACAGCATGATGGGGAACACCACCAGGGCGATGAGCTTCAAGCCGAGGCCGCACTTGACCAGGTCCTTCATCTCGATCTCGCCGGTACCATAGGCGATAGCATTGGGGGGAGTGGCGGGAGGCAGCATAAATGCGAAGTTGCAGGACAGCATGGTAGCGATCATCATGGCGAAGGGGCTGACACCGATGGCCTCGCCAACGCCAGCCAGAACGGGGATGAAAGCGGCCACGACCACGGCGTTGGTGGTCAGCTCGGTCAGCAGGGCGGTGACGATACCGACGATGATGCAGATCACGACAGCGTTCATGCCAGCCAGGCCGGACAGCATGTTGGCGACCCAAGCAGCCACACCGGCGTCCTTGAAGGCGTTGCCCATGACCATGGAGCCGCCCAGCAGGATCACGGCGTTCCAGGGAACATCGTTGAAGCCGGTCTTCCAATCGCAGACGTACTCAGCGTTCTTATAATCCAGGGGGATCGCCATGACCAGGAAAGCGCCCAGCATAGCGACGGTCTCGTCAGTGGCGAAGGGCACATACTTGCCCCACAGGATGGAGCGGGTGACCCACAGGACGCAGCAGGCCAGGAAGATGATGGCGGTGTACTTCTCGCCCTTGCTCATGGGGCCCAGGTCCTTATACTGCTGACGGGCAACAGAGATATCCACGGGAGGCATCTTGTCGACCTTGAAGAACTTGACCATGTAGATCCACATCAGGGGCAGCAGCACGATGGTGAAGGGCAGGCCGATCTTCAGCCAGTCCAGGAAGTTGAGGCTGATGCCGATGGTGGACTCGATCAAGCCGATGCCGGTGGGGTTGGTGGTGGTGCCGATGACGGTAGCCATACCGCCGATGGTCGCTGCGTAGGGAATGGCGAGCACCATGGCCTTCTTCAAGCCCTGGGCCTCTTCACCCAGCGTGGTGGCGATAGCCAGAGCCACAGGCAGCATCATAACGGTAGCGGCGGTGTTGGACATCCACATGGACACGAACGCCACAGCCAGGATGAAGCCCAGGATCAAGGTGGTGGGCTTCTTGCCGATCTTGGACACGATGCCCAAGCTGATGCGCTTATGCAGGCCGTGCTTCACCATGGAGCCGGACAGGAAGCCGACGCCGACCAGCAGGTAGCAGGTCTGATACGCATAGTGCTTGAACAGCTGGATGTCGTTCTGGCCCTTGGCGCCGGTAATGCCCATCAAGGGGAACAGAACGATCGGGAGCAGTGCGGTGAACGGGATCGGCATAGCCTCGGTGATCCAGAAGATAACCATCAGCACGGTGACGGCCAGAACACGCTGCGCGACCACAGGCGTTTCCGTAACCGCCGCCAGGCTTGCGGGGGTAGGCATGAAGCCGATGATCAGCATCGCCAGAATACCGACGATAAAACCGATCTTGCGAACAGGATATTTACCCATCGAATCTCCTCCTAAATAAAATACGGTTGAACCGGGCAGCTTCTTTCCCTCTCCGTCCGGCTCAGGGGTTTGCTCCACAGAGCTTCATCGCCGTCATATTATAGCAAAGTTCATGCCACTTTCGACCTTTTTCCATTTTTTGTGATTGCGCTTTTTTACAAAAGTCCTTTTGGGAAATTGGCCGTTTCGTCAAAGCATTGAAATGTCAAGAGAAAATCTCCCTATTTTTTAACGGTTTTCACAGCTTTTTTGACGGTTTTTTACCGGAAACGCTTTATTTTTTGGCGGCAGCGTTGCACGCCGTTAACAGATTCTTTATCCCCTTGCAACTCGAAAAAACCTTGAATTTACAAGGAAAATCCCGCCTGCCAAACAGCAGGCGGGATTTTGTTTTGCAACATGTTGAGTTACAAGTATCACACACCGATACCAAAGATGCCCATGGTGATGCCGTACAGCACGATGGGGAACACCACCAGGGCGATGAGCTTCAGGCCCAGGCCGCAGGTGATGAGGTCCTTCATGGTGATCTCGCCGGTACCGTAGGCGATGGCATTGGGGGGCGTGGCGGGAGGCAGCATAAAGGCGAAGTTGCAGGCCAGCATGCAAGCAATCATCATGGCGAAGGGGCTGACGCCGATGGCCTCGCCCACACCGGCCAGGACAGGGATAAAGGCGGCTACCACCACGGCGTTGGTGGTCAGCTCCGTCAGCAGGGCGGTGACGATGCCCACGATGATGCAGATGACCACGGCATTCATGCCTGCCAGGCCCTGGAGCATGTTGGCGACCCAGCCGGCCACACCGGCGTCCTTGAAGGCGTTGCCCATGACCATGGAGCCGCCCAGCAGGATGACGGCGTTCCAGGGAATGTCGTTAAAGCCGGTTTTCCAGTCGCAGACATACTCATTTTCCTTGTAGTCCAGGGGAATGGCCATCACCAGGAAGGCGCCCAGCATGGCGACAGTCTCATCCGTGGCGAAGGGCACCAGCTTGCCCCACACGGTGGAGCGGGTGACCCACAGGACCACGCACAGCAGGAAGATCACGGCGGTGTACTTCTCACCCTTCTTCATGGGACCCAGCGCCTCATACTGCTGGCGGGCGATGGAGATGTCGATGTTCTCCATTTTATCCACCTTGAAGAACTTTACCATGTAAATCCAGAACAGGGGGATCAGCACAATGGTGAAGGGCAGGCCGATCTTCAGCCAGTCCAGGAAGTTGATCTCCACGCCGATGGTCTCCTGGATCAATCCGATGCCGGTGGGATTGGTGGTGGTGCCGATGACGGTGGCCATACCGCCGATGGTGGCGGCATAGGGAATGGACAGCACCATGGCCTTCCGCAGGCCTCTGGCTTCATCCCCCAGGGTGGAGGCGATGGCCAGCGCCACCGGCAGCATCATGACGGTAGCGGTGGTGTTGGACATCCACATGGACACAAACGCCACGGCAATGATGAAGCCCAGGATCAGCGTGGCGGGCTTTTTGCCGATCTTGGAAACGATGCCCAAAGCGATGCGCTTATGCAGGCCGTGCTTGACCATGGAGCCGGACAGAAAGCCGACGCCCACCAGCAGATAGCAGGTCTGGTACGCATAGTGCTTGAACAGCTGGATATCGTTTTGCCCCTTGGCACCGGTAATGCCCATCAGAGGGAACAGCAAAATGGGCAGCAGCGCCGTGAACGGGATGGGCATGGCCTCGGTGATCCAGAACACCACCATCAGCACAGTGACCGCCAGTACCCGCTGGCCCACCAGCGTCAGCCCCTCGGGGGTGGGCATGAAGCCGATGATCAGCATTGCCAGAATACCGACAATAAAGCCGATCTTGCGAATTGGATATTTACCCATGAAATCTCCTCCTCAATCATGCGTTTCAACAATGGTTTCGGCCGAATACGACAGTATATAAAGCAAAAAGGGTGCCATTCAATCCATTTTTATAGGACATTCACAACTTTAGAACAGCTTTTTTATTTTGTGAACGCGTTTTTTACAGCGCCCCCCTGCGCCTTAACAAATCTTTACGCCGCTGCCGCCGCGTCACGTTTCACCGTTGCGCAACATCGTGAAAAAAAGAGAGGCGCTGCAACGTGCAGCGCCCCTTTTGACCATTCTCCCGTCACGAGCGGGTGATCCCGTATTTTTTCATCTTCCTCCACAGTGTTTGGCGGCTGCAGCCAAGGCTCTTGGCAGCCTCCTCCATGGAGTCGGGGAAGTTCCGCAGGGCCGCCTCGATGGCGCCGCGTTCCCGGTCGCCGGCCTCCTCCGCCGCCGTATGCCGGACAGGCTGCCCGCTGCCGGCGGCGCGGCGGCGCATCATTTCCGTGGTCATGCCCTGGAAGTCCGTCTTGTTCCGCATGAGGATGTTGACCCGCTCCACAAAGTTTTGCAGCTCCCGGATATTGCCGTACCAGGGATAGTCCCGCACCTGGGCCAGCTTTTGCAGGAACTGCGCCTGCATGTCCGGGTCGCTGCCGCCGGGAAGCCGCCGGAACAGGTCCATGCCCAGGACCTTCACATCGTCTCCCCGCTCCCGCAGAGGTGGGATCTCCAGGTCCAGCACGTTCAGCCGGTAATACAGGTCCTCCCGGAAGCGGCCCTCCATAGTCTCCTGGATCAAGTCCTTGTTGGTGGCGGTGATGATGCGCACATCCACGGGGATGACCCGGTTGCCGCCTACCCGGCGGACCTCCTTTTCCTGGAGGACCCGGAGCAACTCCACCTGGGTCTCCTTGCTGATCTCGCCGATCTCATCTAAAAAGATGGTGCCGCCGTGGGCCAGCTCGAACAATCCCTCCCGGCCGTTTTTGGAGGCGCCGGTAAAGGCGCCCGCCTCATAGCCGAACAGCTCGCTCTCCAGCAGGTTGTTGCTGACGGCGGCGCAGTTGATGGCCACGAAGGGACCGTCCCGCCGGTCGCTGGCGTTGTGGATGCTCTGGGCAAACAGCTCCTTGCCGGTGCCGGTCTCGCCGTGGATGAGCACCGCCGCCTGGGAGGAGGCGTAGCTGCGGGCGATCTGGATGGTGTTGCGGATGGTTCTGGACTCTCCGATGATATCCGAGAAGGAATATTTGGCCACCAGGCCCTTTTCGTGGAGCTTCAGGCGGATCTTCTGCTCAGTGGTCTGCAGCTGCTTGATGTCCTGGAAGGTGGCCACCACGCCCCGGATCTGGCCGTCCACCACGATGGGGATGCGGTTGGTGTTGGTGAGGACCTTGCCGATCTCCATCATCTGGTTGGTCTGCTTCACGCCGGAACGCAGAACATCCGGCAGCATGGTGTTGGGCAGCACTTGGTCCACGGGCCTGCCGATGGCGTCCGCTGCCCGGCAGCCCATGATCCGCTCCGCCACGGGGTTGAGGACCTGGACCCGGCACTGGTCGTCAATGGACATGATGGCGTCATGGGTGAAATCCAGCACCGTACGGTAGGTCTCCAGTCGGGTCTTGAGGGCCCGCTGCTTCTCCGCCTCCTCATGCTGGATGCGGTTGATCTGCTCCGCCACCACCAGGGCGTTGACGATGGACTCCTCCGAGTTTTCCACGGTGATGTGGGGAAATCCCAGTCCCTTGGAGATGGGCTCCGTCCAGGCGCCGCCGATGCCCAGCACGGCGCCGTCCGACATGGCGGAGCGCACACAGCCCCAGCAGTCCTCAAAGGTCTTGAAAATGTAGTTTTTCGCCTGGATGTCCAGCATTTCGCACATCTGCATGACATCGTCACTGAGGGGGTCATATGTAAAGAAAGCGATGAGGCCCGGCGTGTGGAGCCCCCGGTCCTTCAGCATCCGCAGGTAGTCTGTCAGGGTGTTGTTCAAGCCCACCACTTTCAAATCGGTGGTCTCCTCCACGATCTGCTGGGTGCCCTTCCGGGAGACGATGACCCTGGCGCCCTTTCGGGCCAGCGTCTGGGCGCACTCCACGATCTCCCGCCGACCGTTGGAGGCCACGAAAACGTCCACCGCCATCCCGTCCCGTTCTTCAATGATGGCCCGGGCCTTTTCCGCCAGCTGCCGGGTGGGCGCCATCATGCAGATCTCCTGCACAGTCTCCACCTGCTTCCAGTCCAATTCCTGTTGCATATGTTTCACCTCGTTATTTACACATGAAACAACTATACCACACTCCCCGGAGAAAAAAAAGAGAAAATGTCAAAAAAAGGGACCGCCCGGATGGACGGTCCCTCCAGGCTGTCGAAAAAGTCCAGCGCCTTTTTCGGCAGCCTTCAAAATGCCTCGCTTTTTGTCAGCTTCGCAGTCCAAAAAGCTGCCGCTGTGCGGCGCAAGCGCCTGCTGCCGCAGGCGTTTTGCAGGCATTCGATTCAACACGGGGGACTCCCGCCCCCTCGTACTCCCCCTGCGAAACGGAACGCTTTTTCTCCAAGCAAAGGTTTTTCGGCAAGCTGAAGGGACCGTCCGGATGGACGGTCCCTTTTTTCATCTTTTCATCCCGCGGTCTTACACGCAGGGAGCCTTCTTGTACAGCGGGGTCAAGTGGCTGACGATGTTGGCGTGAACGTTGGCCTGGATCAGCTCCACGGCCTCATGGAGCACATCGTTGTTGATGCCGGTCTCCACGCCCATCTCGCTCATCATGTTCAGCACGTCCTCCGTGGCCACGTTGCCGGCGGCGCCGGGCGCGAAGGGGCAGCCGCCGAGACCGCCGGCAGCGGACTCGAACTTGTGGACGCCCAGCTGCATGCACACCAGGGTGTTGGCCAGCGCCAGGCCCCGGGTGTCATGGAGGTGCATGACAAACTTGTCGGCGCCGAACTGGTCCACCAGGGCGCTCATGAGGTCATAGGTGCGCTTGGGGTTGGACATGCCCACGGTGTCGGCGATCATGACCTCCTTACAGCCCTGGTCCAGGCCGAACTGCACCATCTCCGCCACCCGCTCAGTGCGGATCTCCTCGCCGAAGGGGCAGCCCAGAGCGGTAGCCAGGGCCAGGCGGAAGCGCATCTTGTCGCCGTACTGGCCGATGAGGCCCTTGAACTGCTCCAGGGACTCGGCAGGGGTCCGGCGGACATTGGCCATGTTGTGCTTTTCGCTGACGCTGACCACATACGTCAGCTCGTCCACGCCGCACTCCAGGGCGGTCTCCACGCCCCGGGCGTTTGGCACCAGGGCCACGGAGCGGACGCCGTGCTCCTTCAGAGTATCCTTCACGGCCAGCATGACGTCCTTGGCGTCCGCCATCTGGGGGATGGCCTTGGGGCTGACGAAGGACACCGCCTCCACCCGCTTGAAGCCGGCCTCCGCCAGCTTTTTGATAATGGCTACCTTGGCGTCAAAGGGGATGATGTCATGGACATTCTGGAAACCGTCACGGGGGCAGACCTCGATCAGTTCCACTTTCTTAGGCAGATTCATGGAAAAAACTCCTTTCAATTTTGCGTTCTATTTACCTCGGGCGCTCAGATAACGCCCTGTTCTTTCAGCTCCGCCAGCCGCTCCGGGCTGACGCCGAACACGTCTTCGTACACAGCCTCATTGTCCTGGCCCAATGCCGGCGGCGCGGTGCGCAGCCGGGGCATGCTGTCCATCAGCTTCACGGGGTTGCCGTTGATGCGCAGGTGGCCGGCGGTGGGATGGTCGCACTCCAGGAACATCTCCCGCACGTTGGCGATGTGGTCGTTTTCCATAACGGCCTTGATGTCGTTAATGGGTCCGGCGGGAACGCCGGCGGCCAGGACCATGTCCACAGCCTCCTCAATGGTATGCTGGGTGGACCACTCCTCCACGATGACCTTCAGCTCCGCCTCGTGGGCCAGACGGTCGGCGGGTGTGGCATACCGGGGGTCGTTCACCAGCTCCGGCCGGTTCAGCACCTTGGTGCACAGCAGGGAGAACAGCTTGTCGTTGCCGCAGCCGATGACGAAGTCGCCGTCGCTGGCCTTAAAGGAATCGTAGGGAGCGGCGGAGGGATAGCGGTTGCCCATGCGGACCGGCTGGACGCCGTTGACTTGATAGCGCTGGGTGTTGTTTTCCAGGCAGGAGACCAAGCCATCCACCAGGGACACGTCCACCCGCTGACCCTTGCCGGTGATCTGCCGGCCGTTGATGGCCGCCAGGATGCCAATGCACAGGTTCAGTCCGCCCACCAGGTCGCCGATGGCGCTGCCGGTGCGGAGGGGGCCGCCGCCGTACTCGCCGGTGAGGCTCATGAGGCCGCTCATGGCCTGGGCGATGATGTCATAGCCGGGGCGCTGGTGCAAGGGACCGTAGGAGCCAAAGCCGGACACAGCGGCATAGATGATGCGGGGATTGACCTCCTTGAGCACGTCGTAACCAACGCCCAATTTGTCCATGACGCCGGGGCGGTAATTTTCCACCACCACGTCGGCGTTCTTTACCATTTCCTTGAACAGCTCCTTACCCGCGGGGCTTTTCAAGTTTAATGTAACACCTTTTTTGTTACGGTTAAGGTTACAGTAATACAGGCTCTCCCCATTTTGGAAAGGGGGAAGCTTGCGGGTGTCATCTCCGCTGCCGGGGATCTCGATCTTGATGACCTCGGCGCCCAGATCCGCCAGATACATGGTGCAGTAAGGACCCGCCATGACCCGGGTCAAGTCCAGTACGCGGATGTTGCTCAGTGCCAACGGCATATCCATGGGGATCACTCCTCCTTTTTTCTCTCCGGCACAGCATCTATGCCGGCAATTGACGTATTCTTTGATTAATTAAGCAAGTTTTGTGCCAGGTTTTCAGATCAGTCCCACCGACCGCAGGATGAACACAATGCCGGTCATGGTGAACAGGGACAAAAGGTGCGTCACCACCACGGCGCCGCAGGCCATGTTGCCGTCGCCGCCCAGCTTGTCGGTGATGATGTAGACATTCACCGCCGCCGGCATACCGCCCACCACCGTCAGCGTCACGATCTGCTCCGGCGCCAGGCCCGCCGCCGCGGCCATGAGGCCCCAGATGGCCGGCATGACGATCAGCTTCACGCCGGACACCCGCAGCAGCAGCTTCAAATTGCTCTGGATCACATCCAGCTTGATGCTGGCGCCCACCACCAGCAGCGCCATAGTGCTGGTGGCCACCTGGAGGTAGCTGAGGCTCTTGGTGACCACAAAGGGCAGCTGGATATGGAAATAGGCAAAGGGCAGGCCTGCCAGGATGGCCAGGACCATGGGGTTTTTCAAAATGCCCTTGAGGATCTTCCCCACATGGATGCCGCCCTCCCCTTCCTTGACGGTCATGAGGATGACGCCCTGGATGTTGTACAGCGGCAGCACCAACGCCAGGATCACCGCCGTGGCGGGCACGGATTCACTGTTGTAAATGTTTTGCAGCAGCGCCATGCCGAGATAGGCGAAATTGCCCCGGAAGCAGGCGTGGGAAAAGGCGCTCTGCTTGCTCTTGTCCCGGCAGAGGATGTTGCCGAACACCCAGGCCAGAATGAACTGGATCACCACGCCCACAGCGGTGACGGCCATATACCTGCCCTCAAAGGCCACACCCAGGTCCACGTTGCAGATGTCCAGAAACAGCTTGGCGGGCAGCATGACGTAGTACACCAGGTTGGTGGTGCGGGCAATGTAGTCCTCCGTAAACATCCCCTTGTGGGTCAAAAGACACCCCAGGCCCAGCAGCACAAACAGCGGCAGGCTCATATTGAGGCTGAACAGCAGATTTTGCAGCAAATAAATCCTCTCCCTTTTCCGTTACACAGTCTCAATTTTTAATATATAAGCAAATTTCTTGCCAGCTTTTCTCTCCGCGAAAATGCGCGGCCGAATGGCCGCGCATCCGCATTGTCATTCTATGAGGCTCAGTGCTTCGCCGGCACCTTCCGCTTCCAGATGGAGGGGGCGAACAGCAGCAGCATGGGGAAGATCTCCAGGCGGCCCACCAGCATGTCAAAGGACAGCAGCAGCTTGGCCCAGAGAGAGAACGAGGCAAAGTTCCCCATGGGGCCCACCACCTCCAGGCCGGGGCCGATGTTGTTCATACAGGCGGCCACCGCCGTAAAGGTGGTGACAAGGTCCATCTCCTCCAGGGACAGCAGCAGGCAGGACACGGTAAACACAATGAGGTACACCGTCAAAAACAGGTGGACGCTGCGGATGTTCTTCTCCCCGATGGGCTTGCCCTCGAACCGGACCGTGGCCACGGCGTTGGGGTGCAGCATCCTGCGCATGTCGCAGAAGGAGGTCTTGACCAGGATGACGACGCGGGCCACCTTCATGCCGCCGCCGGTGGAACCGGCGCAGGCGCCCACAAACATCAAGATCACCAGGATCGCCTTGGAAAAGGCCGGCCAGGTGTTGAAGTCCGCTGTGGCGTAGCCGGTGGTGGTGATGATGGAGGACACCTGGAACAGCGCGTAGCGGAGGCAGGCGCCGAAGCTCTGGTACAGGTGGGAAATGTTCACCGCGATGGCCAGCACCGACGCGGACACGATGAGCAGATACGCCCGCAGCTCCTCGGAGCAGACCACATCCCGGAACCGCCGGATCAGCAGGAAGTAGTACAGGTTGAAGTTCACGCCGAACAGCAGCATGAACACGCTGATGACCACGTCGAAATACACGCTGTCGTAGGCGCCCACACTGAGGTTGCGGCAGCTGAAGCCGCCGGTGCCGGCGGTGCCGAAGGCGTGGATGAGGGAATCGTACAGGGACATGCCCCCCAGGAGCAGCAGCACGGTCTCGATGACGGTCATGGCAAGATAGATACCGTAGAGGATCTTGGCGGTGTCGCTCATGCGGCTGACCAGCTTGCCCACAGTGGGGCCGGGAACCTCCGCCCGCATCAAGTGCATACCGTGGCCGTCGTTCATAGGCAGGATGGCCATGACGAACACCAGCACGCCCATGCCGCCCACCCAGTGGGTGAAGCTGCGCCAGAACAAGCCGCCCCGGCTGAGGGGCTCGATCTCCGTGAGGATGCTGGAGCCGGTGGTGGTAAAGCCGGAGACCGTCTCAAAAAAGGCGTCCACGTAATTGGGGATGTCACCGGAGATCACAAAGGGCAGCGCGCCGAACAGTGACATGCAGATCCACGCCAGCGCCACCACCGCCAGGCCGTCCCGGGCGTACAGTGCCGTGCTTTTGGGCTTTTTCCCGCTCATAACGCCGCCGCACAGCACCAGCAGCGCCGCCGGGATCAAAAACGGCCACGGCGCCTCTCCGTATAAAAGGGCCACCAGCAGGGGAAGCAGCAGCAGTGCCGCCTCCGTCAGCAGAATCCTGCCGATGACATAGGCGATCATTCGATTATTCACCGGATCACCTCTCCTTTACTGCAGGATGTCCCCGATGTCCCGGAGAGAGGTGTCCTTGGTCACCACGATCACATCGTCGTGGAGGTTCAGCACGTCGTCGCCGGAGGGGATGATGATCTGGCCGTTCTGGCGGACGATGCCCGCCAGCAGGATGCCGCTTTTCAGCTTCAAGTCTTTCAGAGGCACGCCGATGTAAGGTGCCGGGGTGGTGACGCCGAATTCCAGGGCCTCCACCGTCTCGTCCACGATGTGGTGCAGGGTCTTGATCTGGGAGCCGGTGGCGTTCTGCATAGCCCGGACATACTGGAGGATGAGCTCCGCCGTCACGGCGCCGGCGGACACCACGCTGTCGATCATGCTCTCGGCCGCCACCAGCTCCAGCAGGGAGCGGCGGTTGATCTTGGCCACCACCTTGCACTCCCCCGCCAGGCGGGAAGCGCTCATGGACATGAGGATGTTGGCCTCGTCCATGCCGGTCAAGGCCACGAAGGCGTCCGTCTGGCCGATGCCCTCCTCGTGGAGCAGCTCGCTGTCGGTGCCGTCGCCCACGATGACCAGGGCCCGGGGCAGCTGCTCGCTCATGCGGACGCACCGCTGCTCATCCCGGTCGATGATCTTCACGGCCATGCCCATTTCAATGAGCTCCTGGGCCAGGTAATAGCACATTTTGCTGGCGCCCACGATCATAACGGAGGTCGCCCGCTTGCGGAACACGCCCAGGTGCCGGAAAAACTGCTCCAGCTGGGCGGGAGAGGAGGTGAGGTAGATCTTGTCGCCGGACTGAAGGACAAAGTCGCCGGAGGGGATGATGGTCTCCCCCTTCCGGGCCACGGCGCAGATCAGTACACGGACCCGGATATTCCGGTACAGGTCCGACAGCTGCATACCGTGGAGGGCGGACCCCTCCGGCAGGCGGTACTCCACCAGCTCCAGCCGGCCCTTGGAGAAGGACTCCAGCTTCATGGCGTTGGGGAAGCGCAGCACACGGGCGATCTCCCGGGCGGTGGCCTTTTCCGGGTTGATGGACATGGAAAGGCCCAGCTCCTCCCGCATGAAGCGCAGCTGCTTTTCATACTCCGGGTTGCGGATGCGGGCAATGGTGTGCTGCACGCCCAGCTTTTTGGCCACAAGACACGCCACGATGTTGGTCTCGTCGCTGGAGGTGGTGGCGATCAGCAGCTCCGCCTTGTCGGTCTCCGCCTCCTTCTGCACCTCGTAGCTGGCGCCGTTTCCGCACACGCCCATCACGTCGTGGATATTGATGATGTTGTCGATGAGCTGGGGGTTCTGGTCAATGACCGTCACCTGGTTCTTCACCGACAGGTGCTGCGTCAGCGCCAGGCCCACTTTACCCGCGCCCACGATGATGATTCTCATGGTGTTACCTCATTCTATCCCGCGGATACGGTCCGCGGCTAATATCATTGTATGAAGGAATTATAAAGGAAAGCTTCCAAAAAGTGAATACCTTTCTGCCGCCTCTGACGGAAAATTTATGCTGCCGGCGGATTTCGGCGAAATTCTTCTTGACAAACCGCCTGCATCTGCGTAGAATATGTTCAAATATTTTAGTTAAATATTTTTAATTAAAATAATTTATATTTCGACAAGGAGAACCTCATATGGAATTCGAGAAAGTACGGGACATCATTGTGGAGACCCTGGGCTGCGATGCCGAGCAGGTGACGCTGGAAGCCAGCCTGGCTGACGATCTGGGCGCCGATTCCCTGGCTTCCGTGGAGCTGGTCATGGCTCTGGAAGAGGCCGCCGGCATCTCCATCGACGACGCCGATGTGGCCGGTCTCAAGACCGTGGGCGACATCATGAGCTATCTGAAGGCACATCAGAACTGACTTGTCCGCCCCGCCGGAGGCCCTTGCACCTCCGGCGGGGAAATCTTTCCGCTGAGAGAGGAACACTATGACCAACCAAGAGATCTTTGACCTGATGGACCGCTTCCAGCGCAGCTCCCTGCGCGCCATGAAGCTGTCCTGCCAGGATTTTTCCATAGAGCTGGAGCAGGGCGCCGCGGCGGCCCCCGCGGCCGCCGCTCCGGCAGCCGTCCCCGCTCCGCCGGCGGCCGCTCCCGCTCCCCAGGCGGAGGGCCCCGTCATTTCCGCGCCGCTGGTGGGCACCTACTACGCCGCCCCCGCCCCCGAGCAGCCTCCCTTCGTCGCGGCAGGCGACCGGGTGAAAAAGGGCCAGACGGTGTGCCTCATTGAGGCCATGAAAATGATGAGCGAGGTCCCCGCCCCCTGTGACTGTGTCATCGAAGAGGTTCTGAAGGCCAACGGAGAGCTGGCGGCCTTCGGCGAGGCCCTCTTCCGCTACCGGCCATGCTGAAGCGGGTCTTGATCGCCAACCGGGGCGAGATCGCCCTGCGGGTGCTGCGGGCCTGCCGGGAGATGGACATTGAGACCGTGGCCGTCTACTCCGAGGCGGACGCGGAAGCCCTCCATGTCCAGCTAGCCACCCAGGCGGTGTGCATCGGCCCCTCCCGGGCGGCGGACAGCTATTTGAACCAGGACGCCCTGCTGACAGTGGCGGCAGCCACCGGCTGCGACGGCCTTCACCCCGGTTACGGCTTTTTGTCTGAAAACGCCGACTTTGCCGACGCCTGCGCCCAGGCGGGCATCACCTTCATCGGTCCCTCCGGCGACACCATCCGCAAGGCCGGCTCCAAATCCGCCGCCCGGGAGCTGATGCGGGCCGCCGGCGTGCCGGTGACCCCCGGCTCCGGCGGCCCGGTGGACAGTGTGGACGCGGCCCTGGCCGCGGCGGAAGCCGTGGGCTATCCCGTGCTGCTGAAGGCCAGCGCCGGCGGCGGCGGACGGGGCATCCGCCGCTGCGACAGCCCCGAGGCCCTGCCCGCCGCCTACGCGGAGGCAAAGGCCGAGGCCAAGGCCTGCTTCGGCGACGATGAGATGTACCTGGAAAAGCTGGTGCTGCGGCCCCGGCACATTGAGTTCCAGGTGCTGGCGGACCGTTTCGGAAACGTCATCCACCTGGGCGACAGGGACTGCTCCGTCCAGCGGCGCAACCAAAAGCTCATTGAGGAGGCCCCCGCCCGGTGCTTGACGCCGCAGCTGCGGGCGGCCATGGGCCAGGCCGCCGTCCGTGCGGCCCGGGCCGTAGGGTACGAAAACGCCGGCACCGTGGAATTTTTGCTGGACGCTGACGGAGAGCACTTCTACTTCATGGAGATGAACACCCGCATCCAGGTGGAGCACGGCGTCACAGAGCTCATCACCGGCGTGGACCTGGTGCGCCAGCAGCTGCGCATCGCCTCCGGATTGTCCCTGGACATGACCCAGGCGGACATTCGTCTGGAGGGCCACGCCCTGGAGTGCCGCATCAACGCCGAGGACCCGGCGAAAAATTTCCAGCCCTGCCCCGGCCAGGTGTCCTTCCTCCACTTCCCCGGCGGCGCCGGGGTCCGGGTGGACTCCTGCCTGTACAACGGCTGCGCCCTGTCTCCCTACTACGACTCCATGGCCGCCAAGCTCCTGGTCCACGCCCCTACCCGGCTGGAAGCCATCCGCAAAATGCGCCGCTGTCTGGAGGAATTCGCCCTGGAGGGCTTCCCCACCAACGCGGAGCTCAGCTACCAGATCCTGTACCATCCCACCTTCGTCCGGGGCGGCTGCACCACGGCCTTCCTGGACGAGAACCTGCCCCGGCTGCTGGATTTCAACCGGCGGCTCAGTGAAAGCGAGGGTGAGGCATGAATTCTGTTTTCGCCAAGCGCCGGGCCCGCCTCCTGGCCATGAAGGCCATGCGGGACAACTACATTCCCGGCGAGAAGCGCATCTCCTGCCCCCAGTGCGGCCAGGAGAGCGAGCGCCGCGTGGTGTCCCAGGGCCTGTCCGTGTGCCCCAAGTGCGGCTACCACTGGCCCATCGGCGCCTATTACCGTCTCAGCACCATTCTGGACCCCGGCTCCTTCCGGGAGCTGCACCCCCGGCTGAGCGCCGGCGACCCCCTGCACTTCCCCGGCTACAAGGAAAAGCTGGCCGCCGCCCAGCGCAAGACCGGCCTCACGGAGGCCGTGGTCACCGCCACGGGCACTATCGGCGGCAGCCGATGCGTGGTGGGCGTGCTGGACAGCCGCTTTCTCATGGGCTCCATGAGCGCCGCCGTGGGAGAAAAGATCGCCCTGGCCATTGAGTTTGCCGCCAAGAACAAGCTGCCCCTCATCCTCTTCGCCGCCAGCGGCGGAGCCCGGATGCAGGAGGGCATTTTGTCCCTCATGCAGATGGCCAAGACCAGCGCCGCCCTGGCCCGGTTTTCCGACAAGGGGCTGCTGTATATCTCCGTTTTGACGGACCCCACCACCGGCGGCGTCACCGCCAGCTTCGCCTCCCTGGGCGACATCATCCTGGCGGAGCCCGGCGCCCTCATCGGCTTTGCCGGTCCCCGGGTCATCCAGCAGACCATCGGCGAGACCCTGCCGGAGGGCTTCCAGCGGGCGGAGTACCAGGAGGCCCACGGCTTCGTGGACGCGGTGGTCCCCCGCGTACAGCTGCGGGACACCCTGGCCCAGCTGCTGCGGCTTCACGAGAAGGGAGGCCGGCATGAGTAACAGCTCCCTCACCGCCGCGGAGCGGGTAAACATCGCCCGCCACCCCCAGCGGCCCAACATCAGCGACTATATCGGCGCCCTGTTCACGGATTTCTTTGAACAGAAGGGCGACCGCCTGTGCGGCGAGGACGCCGCCATTTTAGGGGGTGTGGCACTGTACCACGGCCGCCCCGTCACCGTCATCGGCACCCGAAAGGGCAAGACCCTGGAGGAAAACTTAACATGCAACTTCGGCATGCCCAACCCCGAGGGCTACCGCAAGGCCCTGCGGCTGATGCGCCAGGCGGAGAAGTTCCGCCGCCCCATTTTTACGTTCATCGACACCTCCGGCGCCTATCCCGGCCTGGAGGCGGAGGCCCGGGGACAGGGAGAGGCCATCGCCCGGAACCTCATGGAGATGAGCCGCCTAACCGTCCCCGTCATTGCCGTCATCACCGGCGAGGGCAACAGCGGCGGCGCACTGGCCCTGGGGGTTGCCGACCGGGTGCTCATGCTGGAAAACGCCGTGTACGCCATTTTGTCCCCGGAGGGCTTCGCTTCCATTTTGTGGAAGGACGCCCAGCGGCGGGACGAGGCCTGCGGCCTCATGAAGCTGACGGCGCCGGACCTTCTGGAGCTGGGCGTCATTGACGACGTCATCCCGGAGCCGGAGGGCGGCGCCCATGTCTCCCCCGCCGTGGCCTTGCGCCAGGTGGACCGCTGCATCGCCCGCCACCTGGCGGAGCTGGACAAGGAGAGCGGCAAGGCTCTGGCGGCGGCACGCTATCAAAAATTCAGACGTCTGGGAGCACCCGCCTCCCAAAAGGAGGAAGGATGAACGGAATCAAGATCCGCGGCACCGGCCGCGCCGTCCCGGAAAAGGTGGTCACCAACCGGGACCTGGAACAGATCGTGGAGACCAACGACGAGTGGATCACCAGCCGCACCGGCATCCAGCGGCGGCACCACTGCATCGGCGAGACCCACACCTCCTTGTGTGTATCCGCCGCGAAGGCGGCTCTGGACCGCGCCGGCGTCTCCCCGGACCAGGTCGGCGCCTGCATCGTGGCCACCGTCACGGCGGACACCCTGGTCCCCTCCGCCGCCTGCATGCTCCAGCGGGAGCTGGGACTGCCCACGGACACCCCCTGCTTTGACCTGAACGCAGCCTGCACCGGCTTTCTCTACGCCCTGCACACCATGGAGTGCCTGCTGAACGCCTCCCCCCGGAAATTCGGTCTGGTGGTGGGCGGTGAGCAGCTGAGCCGCGTCATCAACTGGGACGACCGGGGCACCTGCATCCTCTTCGGCGACGGTGCGGGCGCCGCCGTGGTGGAGTGCCGGGAGGGCTGGCCCTCCATCGGCGCCGTGCTGGGCAGCCAAGGTGACAACGAGCTGCTGCGGCTGCCGGGCATTGAAACCGGAGAACGGAGCCTCATCGCCATGGAGGGCACCAAGGTCTTTAAGTTTGCCGTGGAGGCCATCCCTCGCTGTATGGAACAGGTGCTGGCAAAGGCCCATATGACGGTGGAGGACGTGGACTTTTTCGTGTTCCACCAGGCCAACGCCCGCATCATCGACCTGGCGGTGCGGAAGTTCCGCATTCCGCCGGAAAAGTACTATAAAAACATCCACGAATACGGCAACACCTCCGCCGCCAGCATTCCTCTGGTCCTCAGCGAACTGCAGGACCAGGGCAAGGTGGGCCCCGGCTCCCGGACGCTGGTGGTGGGCTTCGGCGGCGGCCTCACCTGGGGCGGCGCACTTATTGAGTTTGCGTGAGGTTGAAAAAATGAAAAAGCTAAACGAGATCCTGGGAACCGAGTTCCCCTTCATCCAGGGCGGCATGGCCAATATCGCCACCGGCGAATTCGCAGCCGCCTGAGCACCCCACAAAATCCCTTGATTTTGCGGGGACCCCGCATTTCACTCAAATCGTCCGAAATGAATTCGGCCGATTTCAAGATTTCCGGCGCCGCCGGAAATGCTTGCACGCCGGACTTCCGGCGCCGCCCCAAGGGGCGGGCCATGCCGCTTTGTCCAGATAGGAGAACACTATGAAAAAGCTAAACGAGATCCTGGGAACCGAGTTCCCCTTCATCCAGGGCGGCATGGCCAATATCGCCACCGGCGAATTCGCAGCCGCCTGCTCCAACGCCGGTGCCCTGGGGGTCATTGCCACCGGCGGCATGCTGAAGGCCGATTTGCTGCGTGAGCAGATCCGCATCTGCAAGAGCCTGACGGACAAGCCCTTCGGCGTGAATCTGATGCTCATGAACCCCTGCGCCGACGAGATGGCGAAGATCATTATCGACGAGGGCGTCCAGGTGGTCACTACCGGCGCCGGCACCCCCGGCAAGTACATCCCCGCCTGGAAAGAGGCGGGCGTGAAGGTTTTGCCGGTGGTGGCTGCTTCCATCCTGGCCAAGCGCCTGGTGAACGCCGGTGCCGACGCCGTCATCGCCGAGGGCACAGAGTCCGGCGGCCACGTGGGTGAGATGACCACCATGGCCCTGGTGCCCCAGGTCATCGACGCGGTGGATGTCCCCGTTATCGCCGCCGGCGGCATCGCCGACGGCCGCCAGCTGGCCGCCGCCTTCGCCCTGGGTGCCTGCGGCGCCCAGGTGGGCACCTGCCTGCTGGTGAGCAAGGAATGTCCCATCCACGACAACTACAAGCAGGCCCTGCTGAAGGCCAAGGACAGCGACACCACCGTCACCGGCCGCTCCATCGGCGGCCCCGTGCGGGTGCTGAAGAACAAAATGGCCCGGCAGTACCTGGCTCTGGAGAAAAAGGGCGCCTCTCTGGAGGAGCTGGAGCGTCACACCCTGGGCGGCCTGCGCCGGGCGGTGTTTGACGGCGACATGGAAAACGGCAGCGTCATGGCCGGCCAGGTGGCCGGCATGCTCCACGAGATCCGCCCCGTCCGGGAGATCTTTGAGGAGCTGTACAGCCAGAGCCGCGCTGTTTTGGAGGCGACGAACCGGGAATGGCAGTGACGATTCGGGGGAAGGAGCTGACCCTTCCCATTCTGCAGGGCGGCATGGGCGTCGGCGTCAGCCTGGACCGCCTGGCCGGTGCCGTGGCCGCCTGCGGCGGCATGGGCACCATCTCCACCGCCATGTGCGGCTACCGGGAACCGGACTTTGCCGCCGACCCCAAGGGCGCCAACCTGCGGGCCCTGGCCCGGCAGGTCCAAGCCGCCAAAGCCGCCGCCAAGGGCGCCGGCATGGTGGCCGTCAACGCCATGGTAGCCACCACCCAGTACGCCGACAGCGTCCGCACCGCCCTGCGGGCGGGGGTGGACGCCGTGGTGTGCGGCGCGGGGTTGCCCCGTGACCTGCCGGGCATCGCCGCCCAGGTCCCCGAAAGCGACGCCGCCCTGGCCCCCATCGTCAGCGGTGGACGGGCCGCGGGCCTCATCTGCAAGCTCTGGGACCGCCACCACGGCCGGGTGCCGGATTTTGTGGTGCTGGAGGGTCCCCTGGCCGGCGGTCACCTGGGCTTTTCCAAGGAGGAGGCCCGGGAGGCCCAGGCAGGGCGTCCCAAGCCTCTGGGCACGCTCCTCCGGGAGGTGATGGAGGCCCTGGCCCCCTTCCGGGAGAAATACGGCCGGGACATTCCCGTATTCGTGGCGGGCGGCGTGGAAAGCGGCGCTGACATGGCCCGGTACATGAAGGCCGGCGCCGCCGGCGCCCAGTTTGCCACCCGCTTCATCGCAACGGAGGAGTGCGACGCCGGCGAGTGCTACAAGCAGCGGCTGCTGGACGCCAGGGCGGAGGACATCACCATCGTCCAAAGTCCCGTGGGCATGCCGGGCCGGGCGCTCCGCAGCCCCCTTATCCAGCGGGTGGAGGACGGCACGCAGCCCCGTCCGGACCGCTGCGTCAACTGTCTTTCCGTCTGTGACCCCAAGACCGCGCCCTACTGCATCTCCCGGGCCTTGATCGCCGCCGCCCGGGGAGACTGGGAAAACGGCCTGTTCTTCTGCGGCGCCAACGCCGGGAACGTGAGCCGGCTTTCCACCGTCCGGGAGCAGATGGACCAAATCATGAGAGAATGGAGGGCCGCCCAATGAAGCTTGGCTTTTTATACGCCGGACAGGGCAGCCAGCACCCGGGCATGGGCGCTGACCTGTACGAGACCTTTCCCGCCTTCCGCGCCGTCATCGACAGCGCCCCGGTGGAGTTTGACTTAAAGGAAGTTTCCTTTACGGACGCCGCCGGCGTTCTGAACCAGACCCGCTACACCCAGCCATGCATGGTGGCCTTTGCCGCCGGCATGACGGCGGTGCTGGCGGAGCGGGGCATCGTTCCCGCCGCCGCCGCGGGCCTTTCCCTGGGCGAATACTCCGCCCTCCACGCCGCCGGCGTCTTTGACGCCGCCACTGCCGTGAAGCTGGTGGCCTTCCGGGGCCGCGCCATGGAGGAGGCGGCCCGAGACATCGAATCCGCCATGATGGCGGTGCTGGGGTTGGACCGTGTCTCCCTCCAGGTCGCCTGCGATGAGGCGTCCGCCCTGGGCTGCGTGGTCATCGCCAACTACAACTGCCCCGGCCAACTGGTCCTGGGTGGCGAGAAGGCCGCCGTGGAAAAGGCCGCCGCCCTGGCAAAGGAACGGGGCGCCCGCCGGTGCCTGCCCTTGAAGGTCAGCGGTCCCTTCCACACCCCCCTCATGGCCCCCGCCGGGAAAGCTCTGGAGGAGCATTTCCGCTCCGTGGACTTCGCCCGGCCCCGGATCCCCGTTATTTTCAACTGCCTGGGAGATGTGAAGGACGACTCCGTCACCATTCCGGAGCTGCTGGTCAAACAGGTGCAGAGCAGTGTGTTCATGGAGGACTCCATCCGGAAAATGGCCGCCATGGGCCTGGACGCCCTGGTGGAGATCGGTCCCGGCAAGGCCCTCAGCGGCTTTGTGAAAAAGACGGCGCCGGAGCTGCCGGTGTACGCCGTGGAGACCGTTGCGGATGTGGAGGCCCTTGCAAACGCGGTAAAGGAGAGGGAAGCATGAATTTTTCTGGAAAGACCGCCGTGGTCACCGGCGGCAGCCGGGGAATCGGCCGGGCCGTGTGCCTGGAGCTGGCAAAGGGCGGCGCCAACGTGGTGCTGTGCTACGCCGGTAACGAATCCGCCGCCCATGATACCGTGACCGCCTGCGAGGCCCTGGGAGCCAAGGCTTTGACCGTCCGCTGCAACGTGGCGGAATCCGGCGAGGTGAAGTCTCTCTTGGACGCCGCCGTCCAAGCCTTTGGCCGCATCGACATTCTGGTGAACAACGCCGGCATCACCCGGGACGGCCTGCTCATGATGATGAAGGACGAGGATTTTGACGCCGTCATCGACACGAATCTGAAAGGCACCCTTTTGTGCATGAAGGCGGTGTCCCGCCTCATGATGCGCCAGCGGTATGGCCGCATCGTGAACCTCAGCAGCGTGGTGGGCCTCCGGGGCAACGCCGGCCAGGTGAATTACGCCGCCAGCAAGGCGGGCGTCATCGGCATGACCAAGTCCCTTGCCAAGGAGTTGGCCTCCCGGGGCGTCACCGTCAACGCCGTGGCCCCCGGCTTTATTGAGACAGATATGACCGCCGCCATGACGGACGCCGCCAAGACCGCCACCCTGGCCTCCATCCCCATGCAGAAGCTGGGAGCGCCGGAGGACGTGGCCCGGGCGGTGGCGTTCCTGGCCAGCGATGAGGCCGCCTACATCACCGGCCAGGTGCTGGCCGTGGACGGCGGGATGGCCATGTAAAAACCGTCAAGGGGGAGCAGGCTCCCCCTTAAAAATCCCCCACTACCAGTGAACCGCGTTCACTGGTGAACGCCGCCCAAGGCGGCTGAATCAATGTGTTTTTGCCACGTACACGCCGCGGCAAAAATGATTTCATTTTGCAGGAGGTACACTATGGATCGACGCAGAGTCGTCATTACCGGCCTGGGGGCCGTTACCCCCGTGGGCCTTACCGCGTCCGAGAGCTGGCAGGCCGTGAAAGATGGCGTGTGCGGCATCGCTCCCATCACCCAGTTCGACCCCACCGGCATGAAGGTCCGGCTGGCCGCCGAGGTCAAGGGCTTCGACCCGGCCAACTACATGAGCAAGCCGGAGGCCAAGCACATGGGCCGCTTTACCCAGTTTGCCGTGGCCTGCGCCAAAGAGGCTCTGGCGGACGCGGCCTTTGACCCCGCCCAGGCGGACCTGGACCGCTGCGGCGTCATCATCTCCAGCGGCATCGGCGGATTGTCCATCACCGAGAGTGAGCATGACCGGGGCAAGGAAAAGGGCTGGGACCGGGTGTCCCCCTTCTACATCCCCATGGGCATCTGCAACATGGCCGCGGGACAGGTGGCCATCCTCAGCGGCTTCCGGGGTATGTGCACCTGCCCCGTCACCGCCTGCGCCGGCGGCACCAACGCCGTGGGCGACGCCTTCCACTATATCCGGGACGGCTATGCCGACGCCATGCTCTGCGGCGGCACCGAGGCCAGCGTCACGCCCCTGGCTATCGGCGGCTTCACCTCCATGAAGGCTCTGACCCAGGCGGAGGACCCCGCCCGGGCCTCTATTCCCTTTGACGCGGAGCGCAGCGGCTTCGTCCTGGGTGAGGGCGCCGGCATGCTGCTTTTGGAGGAGCTGGACCACGCCCTTGCACGGGGCGCCCGTATTTACGCGGAGATCACAGGCTACGGCGCCACCTGCGACGCCTACCACATGACCGCTCCCCGGCCCGACGGCAGCGGCGGCGCCAAGGCCATGGCGCTGGCCCTGGCGGACGGCGGCGCGGCGCCGGAGGACGTGGACTACATCAACGCCCACGGCACCTCTACCCACCTCAACGACGCCGGTGAGACCGCCGCCGTAAAGACGGTGTTCGGCCCCCACGCCTACCAGCTGGCCATGAGCTCCACCAAGTCCATGACCGGCCACATGCTGGGCGCCGCCGGCGCCGTGGAGGCCATCTTCACCGCTCTCAGCCTCCATGACGGCTTCCTGCCCGCCACCATCCACTACCAGGTCCCCGACCCGGCATGTGACCTGGACGTGGTGCCCAACCAGGGCCGCAGCGCCGATGTCCGGTACGCCATGAGCAACTCCCTGGGCTTCGGCGGCCACAACGGCTGCCTGCTGATGAAGAAATGGGAGGCGTGAATATGGAACTGAGCTCCAACCAGATCGCCCAGATCCTGCCCCACCGCTATCCCTTCGCCCTGGTGGACCGCATCACCGACTATGAGCCCGGCCAGTGGGCCAAGGGCATCAAGTGCGTCAGCGCCGCCGAGCCGGTGTTCTGCGGCCACTTCCCCCAGCAGCACGTCTTTCCCGGCGTGCTGATTCTGGAGGCCATGGCCCAGGTGGGCGCCATCGCCATTTTGTCCCTGCCGGAGAACCAGGGCAAGATCGCCCTGTTCGGCGGCGTGAAAAACGCCCGCTTCAAGCGGAAGGTCATCCCCGGCGACGTGCTGGAGATGGAATGTGTGCTGACCAAGCGCCGGGGGCCCGTGGGCGTGGGCGCGTGCAAGGCCATGGTGAACGGCCAGCTTGCCTGCACGGCGGAATTGACCTTCGCCATCAGCGAATAACGGTTGCTGTTTCGCCGCAAAGTTGCTATACTGTTATCATTGGTCTACAAATCCGCCGGCCGTGTTTTCCGGCAGCGGAGCAGTCCCCGGAAAGCCGGGCAGAATTTTGCGGAAAAGAGAGCGGACGTTATGCTGGAACAGGCTTTTTTCAACGTGTATACAAAATTCAAGCTGCATTTTTATCAAGAGATCTTCCGGCGCTTCCAGGACCGGGAGGCCAGCCTCACCACAGTGGAGACCTTCTGCATGGAGACCATCATGGCCCTGGGCAATCCCACGGTCAATGAATTTGCCTCTTTCATGAGGATCTCTCCGCCCAATGCCGCCTATAAGGTCAACAGTCTGGTAAAAAAGGGCTATATCCGCAAGGTCCAGTCCCGGGAGGACAAGCGGGAATACCACCTGGAGGTCACCCAGAAATACATCGACTACTACAACATCTCCTCTTCCTACATCGTGGAGGTCATGCACCGCATCACCCGGCGCTTCAGCCCAGAGGACTGCAGCAAGCTGATTGAGATGATGAATATTGTCAGCCGGGAGCTGATGCCGGAGGTGGAGATCCCCGAGGCCCGCATGCCGGAGATATGATGTTATTCGAAAAAAGCCCGAAGGACTTTCGTCCTTCGGGCTTTTTCAGATGCTTAGGCAGCCAGCTTGCTGGGCAGCCACGTGACCAGGGGCGGGAACACCGCGCACAGGACGGTCACCACCACGATGATGGCGATGAAGGGGATGACACCCTTGTAGACCTCCTGGATCTTGACGGAATCCGGCAGGATGCCCTTGACATAGAACAGGGCAAAGCCGAAGGGCGGAGTCATGAAGCAGGTCTGCAGCATGGTGGCGGTAACGGCCACCAGCCACAGCCGGTCAAAGCCGAACTGGTCCATGATGGGCAGGAAGATGGGGAACACGATCATCACGATGCCCAGCCAGTCGATGAACATGCCCAGCACGAACACAATGGCCATCATGATGGCGAAGGCGCCCCACTTGCCGATGCCCATGCTCATGACCCAGTTGGAGATGATCTGGTCGCCGTCCAGGGACATGAACACGCCGGTGAAGGCCGCGGCGCCGAAGAGGATGATGAACACCATGGCGGTGGTCTTGGCGGTATCCACCAGGGACTCATAGAGCATCTTCAAATTGAACTGCTTGTAGAAGATCGCCAGGATCAAGGCGAACAGTGCGCCCACGCCGGCGGCCTCCGTGGGGGTGGCGACGCCGCCGAAGATGGAGCCCAGCACGGCGAAAATCAAAATCAGCGGAGGAATGAGGTTGACAAGAGAGCCGGTGATGCGCTGCTTGAGGGGCATCTCCGCCAGCTCCTCGGCGCTCATGGCCGGACCCCAATCGGGGTGGATGTGGCACACCACCATCAAATAAATGATATAGCCCAGGGACAGGCTCAAGCCGGGAACGATGGCGGCAAAGAAGATCTTGCCCACGGAGACCTCGGCATAAGAGCCCATGGACACCAGCATGATGGACGGCGGGATCAAAATACCCAGGGAGCCGCCGGCGCACACCATGCCGCAGGCCAGAGAAGGCTTGTAGCCGCTGCGCAGCAGGATGGGCAGGGACAGCATGCCCATGGTGACCACGGAAGCGCCCACGATGCCGGTGGTGGCCGCGAACACCGTGGACACCAGGATGACCGCCAGGCCCAGGCCGCCCTTCAAGGGGCCCAGCAGGTAGCGGATGGATTCAAACAGGCCGTCCGCCACCTTGGAGTGGGTCAGGAAGTTGGCCATGAGGACAAACATGGGGATGGCCACCATGGAGTAGCTTTGCATCTGGTCATAGATCTTCGTCATGGCGATGGTGACGCCGGGGTCGCCCCAGGCGATCCAGCCCACGATAACGCCGGCGCCGCCCAGAACGAAGGCCAGCTCCTGGCCCAGGACCAGACCCACCACCATAAGGCCGAACAGCAGGCCGATCATAATGACAGCCAGGTCGTCGGCCATGATGCCGTAAGAGGCCACCAGGGCCTGGAGTTGTTGCATGATCGCAGCCATTACTGGGCCTCCTTTCCGTCGGCGGACTTTTTGCCGGTGACATCCTCCGCGATGCCCTGGACCTGCTTGAGGATCTCAGACACGGACTGGACGGCCATCAGCAGCAGTCCCACGAACAAACACAGCTTTACAGGCCAGGTGGGCGCGGCCCACACGGAGTAGGTCTGCTCGCCGGTGGTGTAGGCCTTCAGAAAGAAGGACCAGCTCTCCGGCAGCAGCGCGAACACAAAGGGCACCAGGAATATGACATAGGTCACCAGGTGCAGGATGTGCTGGGCCAGCTTGGGCAGCTGGGCGAACAGCACATCCACCGCCACGAAGGCTTTTTTCTGGAAGCCATAGGCGCAGATGAGGATGATGTAGCAGGCAAACAGCATGACGATCAGATCCTGCGTCCAGATCTGAGGGCTGTTGAACAGGCGCCGCAGGACGACCTCAATGATGATGACAGCCAGGATGCCCAGAGACAGGACGGAAAAGACCTGGCCCAGAATGTCGTTCACCTTGTCGATGCCCTTGCAGATAGCGTTAATAACTTTCATTCTAACACCTCTCTTTTGATGTTCTCTTCAGAGAAGGCGCTCAGTCAGCGCGGTTGAAGCCAAAGCCGTAGTCGCCGGTCCAGTCGCGGTAGTTGGCGGCGTCCGCACGGTAAGCCTGCATGGAGTCATAGACCATCTTGAAGTTGGGGTTGATCTCGCACTCCTCCAGATACGTCTGGCGGCAGGTCTCACGGATCAGGGCCATGTCCTCCTCGGGCAGGTGGGTGACGGTGATGCCCTGCTCGTCGATCATCTGGTTGGTGACGGTCATGTCGTTCCAGATGTACCGGGACAGCTGCTCGCCGCAGCACAGGCGGGCGGCGGTCTCAAAGGCGGTCTGGTACTCCTCGGGCAGCTCGTTCCAGGCGTCCATGTTCACCATGACGCCGTTGACGCCGGCGGACTGGTACCAGGCGGGAGCGCACCAGTAAGGCGCGACCTCCTGCAGCTTCAAAGAGTCATCGGCCTTGGGGCCGGAGAACTCGCCGCCGTCGATAACACCCCGCTGCAGGGACTCGTACAGCTCGGAGGCAGCCACGGCAGTGATATTGATGCCCAGCTTCTTGGCGGCCTTGCCGGCCATCATGCCGCCCAAGCGGATCTTCATCTTCTGCATGTCGGCGATGGAGTTGATGGGCCTCACAGAGCGGATGCCGGACTCAGAGGGGTTGGTGACCAGCGGGAAATACTCCATGTTGTACTGGCCGTACATCTCCTTGTAGCACTGCATGCCGCCGGCCTCATAGATCCAGGTGTAGTAGTCCAGGGCGGTGAAATCGTCCATAATGGTGGACAGCAGCTCAAAGGCGGTGTCCTTGCCGGACCAATAGCCGCCCCAGTCGCCGCCGCACTGGATGGTGCCCTGGCTGACATAGTCGAACAGCTGGCTGGCAGAGCACAGCTCGCCCTCGGAATAGTTGGTGATGGTAAAGCGTCCGTTCGTCAGCTGGCTGACAAGCTCGGTGAACCGCTTGTCCACGGTGAAGTGGACGTTGCCGGCGCCCCAGGTGGAGCCCATCTTCCAGGTGACCACAGGCAGGCTGCTGTCGCCCGCGGCGATGGCGTTGGCGTTGGCGGTGTCCATGGTGCCGGACTTGGTGGAGCCGCAGCCGGCCAGCAAGGACAGCGCCATGCACAGTGTCAGCATCATTGCAAATACTCGTTTCATGTTTCCCTCCCGTTTTTTAGGAGAGCTCCGCTCTCCTATTTTCCAGTTTCATTTTATCAAATCCGCAATTGTGAATAAATCGTAAATACCTGCCTTTCCCCTGTTCTTTTTTTCGCCGTTTCCAAAAATAATCGTTTACTTTTGTACAAAAAAGCAATTTACTTCCCCCGTCTGCCGGCTCCGGGCGAAAAAAGGGGCCATCCTTTCGGATGGCCCCTTTTTTCAATCGCTGTAAAGGGATCTTACTTTGCAGCCTTGGCGGCACGGACAGCCTCGATCAGCAGCGGGGTGACCTTGAACAGGTCGCCGCAGATGCCGTAGTCGGCGATCTCGAAGATGGGAGCGGTCTCGTTCTTGTTCACCGCGATGATGCACTCGGAATCCTGCATGCCGGCCTTGTGCTGGATGGCGCCGGAGATGCCCAGAGCCACATACACCTTGGGATGCACGGTCTTGCCGGTCTGGCCGACCTGGTGGTCGGCGGACAGCCAGCCGGAGTCGATGGTGGCACGGGAGCCGCCCACAACGCCGCCCAGCTCGGCAGCCAGTTCCTCAGCCAGCTTGATGCCGCCCTCGACATCCTTGCTGATGCCGCGGCCAACGGACACGATGTAGTCGGCGCCGATCAAGTCCACCAGCTTCTTGGCGGCCTTCACGACCTCCACGACCTCGGTCTTGAGGTCAGCCTCGCTCAGCTCGAAAGCGGGCTTCACGATCTGGCAGGCGTCAGCCTTGGCCTGGTCGAAGGCGTTCTTCTTCATAACGCCGGGGCGCACGGTGGCCATGCAGGGACGGAAGCGGGGGCAGATGATGGTGGCCATCAGATGACCGCCGAAAGCGGGACGGGTCATCTTCAAGTTCCGGTCCTCCATATCCCACTTCTGGGCGTCCACGTCCAGGGTGGAGGACTCACGCAGGAACTGGATGTAGTTGGGCACATCCACGTCCAGGTGGGTGCAGTCAGCGCACAGGCCGGTGTGCAGACGGGCCGCGCAGCGGGGACCCAGGTCACGGCCGATGTTGGTGGCGCCGATCAAGAACGCCTCGGGCTTCAAGTCCTCGATGACGTCGCAGATGACCTTGGCATAGGCATCGGTGTTGTAAACGCTCAGCAGGGGGCTCTCGCAGACATAGACCTTGTCGGCACCGTAGCCGCCCAGCTCCTTGGCGACGGACTCGATGCCCTCGCCGCCCAGCAGCAGGCCGCACAGGTCCACACCCAGCTCGTTGGCCAGGTCGCGGCCCTTGGAGATCAGCTCCAGGTCGGTGGGCATCAGCTTGCCCTCGCGCTGCTCACAGAACACCCATACATCCTTGAAAGCAGCGATATCAGCACTGTTGAAATTAGACATAGTTCTTTATCCCCTTTCTCAGATGATGTGCTTGGCGGTCAGAATCTCCACCAGCTTCTCGCAGGTCTCCTTGCCATCGCCCTCCAGCATCTGGCCAACGCCCTTCTGAGGAGGCGTGAAGCTCTTGAAGATGTTGGTGGGGGAGCCCTTCAGGCCGATGGTGGTGGCGTCGATCAGGGGATGATCCTTCAGCTTCTCGTAGTCATAGACCTCCAGGGGCTTGTTGTAGGTGCTGTAAATGCCGCCGATGCTCATGTAGCGGGGCTCATTGAGCTCCTTGATGCAGGTCAGCAGGCAGGGAGTCTGGACCTTGATGGTCATGTAGCCGTCTTCCAGCATGCGCTTGACGGTGATGGTGTCGCCGTCCTTCTGGATGTCGGCAGCGTAGGTGACCTGGGGCAGGTGCAGCTTCTCGGCGATCTGGGGACCGACCTGGGCGGTATCACCGTCGATGGCCTGGCGGCCGCACATGACGATGTCGTCCTTCTCGATGCCGATGGTATCGATGGCGGCAGCCAGGATCTGAGAGGTGGCATAGGTGTCGGAGCCGCCGAACTCACGGGCGGACACCAGCACGGCGTCGTCAGCGCCCATGGCCATCAGCTCACGCAGCATGCCGGCCGCGGGAGGGGGACCCATGGTGACAACAGTGACTCTGCAGCCAGTGGCGTCCTTGATCTTCAGGGCAGCCTCCACGGCGTTCATGTCGTCGGGGTTGGTGATGGTCTGCATGGAAGCGCGGTTCAGAGTACCATCGGGATTCACGGCCACCTTACCGGAGGTATCGGGGACCTGCTTGACACAAACAATGATCTTCATAATTCGTTAGTTCCTCCTTACAGACCCATGTTGGCGGAGATGACGATGCGCTGGACCTCGGAAGTGCCCTCGTAGATCTCGGTGATCTTGGCGTCGCGCATCATGCGCTCCATGGGATAGTCCTTGGTGTAGCCGTAGCCGCCGAACATCTGCAGCGCCTTAGTGGTGGTCTTCATGGCGTGCTCAGAGCAGAACAGCTTGGCCATGGCGGCTTCCTTGGTGTAACGCTTGCCCTCGCCCTTCAGAACGGCGGCCTGATAGGTCAGCAGACGGCCGGCCTCGCAGCCCAGCTCCATGTCAGCGAAGGTGAACTGGGTGTTCTGGAACTTGCTGATGGGCTTGCCGAACTGGACACGGCCCTTGGTGTACTCCTTGGCCTCGGCCAGGGCGCCCTCGGCGATGCCCAGGGACTGGGCGGCAATGCCGATACGGCCGCCGTCCAGGGTCTGCATGGCGATAGAGAAGCCCTTGCCCTCACGGCCCAGCATGTTCTCCTTGGGAACGATGCAGTCGGTGAACACGATCTCAGCGGTGGGAGAGCCGTGCAGGCCCATCTTCTCCTCGTGCTTGCCCACGGAGAAGCCGGGGAAGCTGCTCTCCACGATGAAGGCGGAGATGCCCTTGGTGCCCTTGGACTTGTCGGTCATGGCGAACACCACGAACACGTCGGCCACATAGCCGTTGGTGATGAAGATCTTGGAGCCGTTCATGACGTAGTGGTCGCCTTCCAGGCGGGCCTCGGTCTGGCCCTTGGAGGCGTCAGAACCGGCGTTGGGCTCGGTCAGAGCGAAAGCGCCCACCTTGTGGCCGGTGGTCAGCATGGGCAGATACTTGGCCTTCTGCTCCTCGGTGCCATGGGTCAGAATGGGGTCGCAGCACAGGCCGTTGTGGGTGGCCACGATGTCGCCGGTGGAGGCGCACTGCTTGCTCAGCTCCTCGATGCAGATGGCGGAAGCCAGGGGGTCGGCGCCGGTGCCGCCGTACTCCTTGGGCACGCACATACCCATAACGCCCAGGTCGAACAGCTTCTCGATGGTCTCCCGGGGATACTGGCTGGTGCGGTCGGTCTCGGCAGCGATGGGCTTGACTTCATTCTCGGTGAAGTCGGCCATCATCTTCCGGATCAGCTGATGTTCACGGCTCAGATTGAAATCCATGATGTTTACTCCTTATATTTAAATTTGGAAACACTTGTTTAGGGGGCGGCAAATTTGTTTTGGACGAATTCATTTCGGCCAAAACACCTCTGCCCGCCGCAGCGACACGTCCGCGTGCGGACGTGAGGGGGTTCAGCGGAGGCGGAATCCCTTCCGCCGGAGCGTCTAAGGGGGACAAAGTCCCCCTTAGAGGACCTCTTTAATCCTTGATGCCCGCGATGTCCTTGGCAAGCTGCTTCTTGCCCTGGATGTTGCCCTGGCGGGCGATCATGATGCGCTGGGCCTGGGGAGAGCCGGCGCCGTGCATGGACTCGGTGCGGTAGCCCACAGCCGCGGCACCCAGGCACAGGTTCTCGATGAAGCGCATGATGCGCTGGCGGTTCTCGGTGGAAACGCCTTCCCGGGCGGCGAAGAACTTGTTGCAGATCTCGCCGATGGTCTCGCCGTTGCGGCCCACCACAGTCTCGCTGTGGAAGTCCTTCTGAGAGGGCATGGTGACCATCAAGCCACCGGCAATGTCCTCCGCCAGGCGGACGATCTCATAGGGGAAGCGGGTGACGTTCTGCTTGCACACGTTGGCCAGCAGCAGGTCGATCTGGTAGTTGCCCGCCTTGGTCTTGAAGCCCTGGGCGGAGCAGGCGATGCCGCAGCAGAACAGCGTCTCGTTCAGATGGGTCATCTCGATGAGCTTGTCCTTCACAGCGGAGGCCTTCTCCACGCCGTTGTACTCAGCGGCCAGGGCGGCGGCGCCGATGAGGGTGTCGCCCACGCCCACCTTGCAGCCGCCGTAGCTCTGGCGGTGGTAGCCGGCGAAGCGCTCCACGATCATGCCGGCGAACTCATACTCGCCGTTGAGGAAGATGTACTCGTTGGGGATGAACACGTGGTCCAGAACCACCAGGGCCTCCTGGCCGCCGAACTTGGCGTTGCCCACATCGATGGAGGCGTCCTCCTCCAGCTTGCGGGTGTCGCAGGACTGGCGGCCGTAGATCATGTACATGCCCTCGGCGTCGGTGGGGCAGGCGAAGGAGACGGCCCAATCCTTGTCAGCCTCGCCCATGGAGATGGTGGGCATGAAGATGTGCCAGTGGGAGTTGATGGAGCCGGTCTGGTGGCACTTGGCGCCGCAGACCACGATGCCATCGCTGCGGCGCTCAACGACATGGACGTACATGTCGGGGTCCGCCTGCTGGCTGGGAGACTTGGAGCGGTCGCCCTTGGGGTCGGTCATGGCGCCGTCCACGGTCAAGTCATTGTCCTGGACGAAGGTCAGGAACTTCTTGAAGTTCTCGTGGTAGTGGGTGCCGTACTTCTCGTCGATCTCATAGGTGGTGGAGAACACGGAGTTGAAGGCGTCCATGCCCACGCAGCGCTGGAAGCAGGAAGCGGTCTTCTGGCCCAGCAGGCGCTGCATCTTCACCTTGTTCATCAGATCCTCGGTGGACTGGTGCAGGTGGGTGAAGCGGTTGATGGTGTGGCCGGTGAGGCTGGACTTCACGGTCATGAGGTCCGCGTACTGGGGGTCCTGGGCCAGGGCGTAGGTCATGGCCACGCAGTTGATGGAGGGACGGATCATGGGGTGATCCACCCAGTTTTCGATCTTCTCGCCGAACATGTACACCCGGGTGTTCAGCTTGCGCAGGCTGTCAATGTATTCCTGTGCGGTCATCAGTGCCATATTGTTTTTCCTCCTTGTATGTTGGGGGTCTTGGGATTTAGTCGTTGGCCAGGCCCATCAGCTCATCACGGAAGATGCGCTCGTCCATGAGCTTCAAATCCTCGGCGATCTTCGGCATGAACTCCATCTGGTCCAGCACCTGGGTCTGGAGATCGATGCCGGGGGCGATCTCGATGAGGGTCACGCCCTCGGGCCGCAGCTCGAACACGGCGCGCTCGGTGACATACAGCACGGGCTGGTGGACCTTGTTGGCATAAACGCCGGAGAAGGTAATGTGCTCCACCGCCTTGACGAACTTCTTCTTGGCGCCCTCCTGGGTGATGACCAGCTTGCCGTCCCGGCACTCGGTCTTCAAGCCCTTGGCGGTGAAGGTGCCGCAGTAGACCACCTTCTTGGCGTTCTGGGTGATGTCGATGAAGCCGCCGGCGCCGGCCAGACGGGTGCCGAACTTGGACACGTTCAGATCGCCGTTGGGCGCGGTCTCCGCCAGGCCCAGGAAGGCAACATCCAGGCCGCCGCCCTGGTAGAAGTCGAACTGGACGTTGTGGTCCAGAATGGCCATGGCGTTGGCGGAGGCGCCGAACTGGGTGCCGCCGTAAGGCACACCGGCGATGCCGCCGGCCTCCACGGTGAGGATCAGCTTATCGGAAATGCCCTCCTCAGCGGCCACGTTGGCGATCTTCTCGGGAGCGCCGGTGCCCAGGTTGACGATGGCGTCCTGGGGCAGCTCCATGGCGGCGCGGCGGGCCAGGATCTTCTTGGCATCCAGAGGGATGGGGGGGATGGCGTCCACGGGGATGCGGAACTCGCCGGTCAGCGCGCCGTCATAAGGCATGCCCAGGCACTGCATGTTGTCCTCCACAGAGCCTACCACAATGGCGTCCACATAGATACCGGGAATTTTCACCAGCTTGGGGTCCAGAGAGCCGCCCTGGACGATTTTTTCCACCTGGACGATGACCTTGCCGCCGGAGTTCTTGGTGGCCTGGGCCTGGGCGGTGACGTCCAGGGGGCCGATCTCGCGGTGGACGGTGCAGTTGCCGTACTCATCGGCGTAGCTGGCGCGGATCAGGCAGACGTCAATGGGGATGGGCTTGTACAAAAGCCGCTCCTCGCCCTCGATGTTCACCAGCTTCACCAGGTCCTCCTTGGTGCACTCGTTCAGCTTGCCGCCGCCGTTGCGGGGGTCCACAAAGGTGTACAGGCCCACGTGGGTGATGGTGCCGATGTTGTGGGCGGCGATGTCGCGGTACATGTGGGTGATGACGCCCTGGGGCAGGTTATAGGCCTCGATCTTGTTGGCCAGAGCCAGCTCGCCCAGCTTGGCGGCGCGGTCCCAGTGGCCGCCCACCACGCGTCTGCACATGCCCTCGTGGCCGAAGTGGTCGCCGCCGGTGCCGTCCCGGTGGCCCTGGCCGGCCGCGAAGAACAGCGTCAAATCGCGGGGATGTCCGGTTTCCACAAAGCGCTTTTCCAGAGCCTTCGTCAGCGCCTCGGGGCAGGCGCAGCTGACGAAGCCGCCGGTGGAGACGGTATCGCCGTCCTTGACCAGCAGGGCCGCTTCCTCAGCAGTGATCACACGAACTTTCTTCATGCTTAACTTCCCTCTTTATTTCAATATTTTTTAAGATGCTTTCAGATGCTTACTTGTTCTGGAAGTGCTTTTCCTTGCGCTTTTCCAGGAAGGCGCTCATGCCCTCCTTCTGGTCGGCGGTGGCGAAGCACATGGCGAACAGCTCGTTCTCCAGGGCGATGCCGTCGTCAATGTCCATCTGCATGCCGCGGTCAATGCAGGCCTTGGAATACTTCACGGCGATGGGGGCGTTGGCAGTGAAGGACTTGGCCATGGCGATGGCGCCGTTCATCAGCTCCTCGGGGGGATACACAGCGTTGACCAGGCCGATCTCCTTGGCCTCCTGGGCGCCGATGACCTTGCCGGAGAAGATCAGCTCCTTGGCCTTGGCGACGCCCACGCGGCGGGGCAGGCGCTGGGTGCCGGAGAAGCCGGGGGTGATGCCCAGGCCCACCTCAGGCTGGCCGAACTTGGCGCCGCCCTTGCCCTCGGCGTTGGGGCCGGCAGCCAGGATGATGTCGCAGGACATGGCGATCTCGCAGCCGCCGCCCAGGGCGAAGCCGTTCACCGCGGCGATGGTGGGGATCTCCAGCTTCTCGATGCGGCGGAACAGGGCGCTGCCCCGCTGGCCCCACTTGCGGCCAGCGGCCACGTCCATGGGATACTGCTCGCCGATGTCGGCGCCGGCCACGAAGGAGCGGCCCTCGCCGGTGAGGATGAAGGCACCCAGCTCGGTGTCCTTCTCCACCTCGGAGATCACCTGCTCCAGTTCAGAAATCACAGTGGAGTTCAAAGCGTTCAGCGCCTCGGGACGATTGATGGTGACAATACCGATATTGCCGTTCTTCTCGTAACGAATGGTCTGATACATGACTGTTTCCTCCTTAAAAATAAATGTTGGATGGCAGCCGTCCGCGAAGCGCGGGGCTGGCCCAGAGTTTGCTACCGATTAATTAAGCAAATTTTATGCCAATTTTTCGGTGCCGATTTTAGAAAAATTTCCAGTGTTTTCTGTGCAGAATATACAGATTTTTATTTTGTATTTTGTGCTTTTGCCAAAGACTGTGGTGGTTCCATCGGCAGCCTATTCAAAAATGAATAGTTCAACATTCCCTGTGCTTTCTCAAAATTAAAAACGCATTTTGTGGGGAGACTCTAAAATTCTCACCGGATTTCTGTCAAATCCGACGAGCAAAAAAGAGGCTTTTCCTCTTCCTATTCATTTTTGAATATGGTATACTCATTTTTGAATAGAAGCATGGCTTCCACACGATTTGGAAAGCAGGTGGCGGTTTGTCACAATCAGAAAATTTTTCGAATATTTTTGACGAGGACATCAATCTGAAGGGCCTCTTTGAGATCTTGAATCCGGAGAACAATCTGGTCCTGGCGGACGACATGATGCTCTCGGACGCCAAGGGCGTCATTCTGCGGGTCAGCGAGACGTACGAGAAGAACTTCGGCTTCACCCATGACTCCATCGTGGGCAAATCCGCCTTTGACCTGGAGGCGGACGGCACCTTCACCCCCTGCATCACGGCGGAGGTCATCCGCCAGAAGCGGAAGATCACCGCCACCCAGACCATCAACCACTCCCACAAAAACGTCATGACCGTGGGCATCCCCCTCTTCGACGACAACGGGGAGCTGAAATACGCCGTCTGCTTCAACACGGTGTCCATGGAGCAGATCAACACCATCCAGCGGAATTACCGCTACCTCCAGGACTCCATCCAGCAGTACTCCCAGGAGATCGCGGAGCTGCGCACCCGGGCCACCTCCACCTCCATGGTGTTCAAAAGCACCTCCATGCAGCGGCTGTGGACCCTTATGCAGAACACGGCCAACACCAAGGCCAATATCCTCATCACCGGTGAGACCGGCGTGGGCAAGAGCGCCATTGCCAAGACCATCCACAAGATGAGCAACCGGGCAAACGGCCCCTTCATCGAGGTCAACTGCGCCGTGCTTCATGAAAATCTCATCGAGTCGGAGTTGTTCGGCTATGAAAAGGGCGCCTTCACCGGCGCGTCCTCCTCTGGCAAAATCGGCAAGATCGAGCTGGCCAACCACGGCACGCTGTTTCTGGACGAGATCGGCGAGCTGCCGGCCCACATCCAGTCCAAGCTGCTGCAGCTCATCCAGGAAAAGACCATTGAGCGCCTGTCCGGCACCCGGAAGATCGAGCTGGACTTCCGCCTCATCGTGGCCACCAACCGGAATCTGGAGGAGGAGGTCCAGCGGGGATTGTTCCGCTCCGACCTTTTTTACCGGCTGAACGTCATCCGCATCCACATCCCGCCCCTGCGGCTGCGGAAGGAGGACATCTTCCCCCTGGCCCACCAGTTTCTGGCGCGGTTTTGCCGGGAGTACGGCAAAAACCTCACCTTCTCTCCCCGGTTTATGACGTTTTTGGAGCAGTACGACTGGCCCGGCAACGTCCGCCAGCTGGAAAACCTCCTGGAGCGGATGGTCATTACCGTCCAGGACCCCATCATTGACGTCACCGCCCTGCCGCCGGAGTACACCGGCGACGCGGTGCCCCCGGCGGAGCTGCTGGCCCAGAGCGGCACATTGTCCGAGCGGATGGACGCCTACGAGGCCCAGATCATCCGGGACTCCTACCACCGCTGCGGCACCACCGTGGCCGTGGCGAAAGAGCTGGGCATCTCCCAGGCCACCGCCGCCCGCAAGATCAGCAAATACGTCACCGGCCGGTCCTAAGGGCCGCCGCTGAGGAAAGAGGACCGATCATGAGCCTGGTCTCATTGAAAACCGAACTGCGGCAGGACCTAAAGTTGACGCCGCAGCTGCTGCAGTCCATGGAGATCCTGCAGATGAACTCCCAGGAGCTGCTGGAATATTTAAATAAGGTAAGTGAGGAAAATCCCGTGGTGGAGCAGGAGGACTCCTCCGCCCTGCGCAGCGCCTATGAGGAGCTGCGCCAGAAAGCCAGCTGGATCGACGCCGGCGTCCACGGAGGCACCTTCACCCACGAGGACACCGCCATGCCGGAGCGGGGCGCCGCTGACCGGGAGGTGGAGAGCCTCTCCGCCTTTTTGTGCGACCAGCTGGACCGCAAGCGCCTGCCCAAGCCTCTGCTGGCCCTGAGCCGGTACATCGCGGAGCTGGTGGACGAGGATGGCTGGCTGAATCAAGAGGACCTGGACGGTCTGCTGGACTTGAAGATCCCCCAAGCCCTCATCGACCAGGCGCTCTCCACCATCCAGAGCCTGGACCCCGCCGGTGTGGGCGCCCGGAACCTTTCCGAGTGCCTGCTGCTGCAGCTGGCCCGGAAGGACAACGTCTCCCCCGCTGTCATGGACATCGTGTCCCGCTTTTTACCGGAGCTGAGCCGCAAGCACTACGGTCCCATCTCCCGGGAGCTGGGCCTTACCGTGGAGGAGATCCAGGCGACGGAGAAGGTCATCTCCGGTTTGGAGCCCCACCCCGGCCGGGCCTTCCAGCCCACGGAGCCCACGGTCTATGTCCGGCCGGACATCTTCATTGTGGAGCTGGACGGCAAGCTGCAGGCGATTTTGAACGAATACTACCTCCCCCGGGTGTCCATCAGCGACTACTACGCCCGCCTGCTGAAGGAATCCGACGAGCAGGAGACCCGGGAGTACCTGCGCCAGAAGATGCAGCAGGCCAAGTGGCTGCTCAGCAGCCTGGAGCGCCGGGGCAGCACCCTCCGCTCCTGCGCGGACGCCATTCTGGAGGCTCAGCGGCCTTTTTTCTCCGGTGAGACCCACGAGCTCTCCCCCATGAGCCTCAGCTCCCTGGCGGAGGCACTGGCGGTCCATCCCTCCACTGTCTCCCGGGCCACCCGGGGCAAGTTTCTCCAGTGCCGCCAGGGCACCTATCCCCTGCGGTACTTTTTCAGCCGGGCCATCGGCGACCAGGGCCCCTCCCAGCAGGCGGTGAAGCGCCGGCTTCTGGATCTGGTCCGGGACGAGGACCCCGCCCATCCTCTCAGCGACCAGCGGCTGTGCCAGCTGCTCTCCGCCCGGGGCATCCAGGTGGCCCGCCGCACTGTGGCCAAGTACCGCATCGAGCTGGGCATCCAGTCCTCCACCGCCCGGAAACGCCAGTCCTCCTAAGCGCGAAAAAATCCCGAAACCTTTCGGTTTCGGGATTCAGGCTGTCGAAAAAGTCCAGCATAGCTGGGCTTTATCGCATTTATATGGTAAAATAAGCATGGGTGATGAAAGATGCTGGAACGAGGGAAACTGGATCGCGGAATCGTA
>NZ_JBQKKR010000017.1:0-45468 GCF_052116665.1 Dysosmobacter sp. Sow4_B12
ACACATTTGTCTGCGGGCGTGGGGTCCCAATCGGAAATTCCGTCAGCCAATCACCTTCATCATAAAGGAAAAAGCGAAGGCTGTAACACCCTCGCTTATATATTACTAATCAGGATTTCCACCTGTCTGAGAAGTTGGATAGAGAGCGTAGTGCTATTATTGTGCAGGCACTTCGCTACTATCAGGCTTTGGTCCGTAATAATTTCATCTTTTCTGGGGATTTTCAGATAAATGAAGCTGTGGCGGCAAATAGTGGACACTCTACCATTGACAATATTGCAGCCTTCTTGCAGGGCTCCTGCGAGCAGGTCAAAGACGCTTGGGTTTCCACAAATACCTTATATGCTGCTTTCGTCGCCAAATATGGCGCTGGGTGTTCGAAAAACACATTCTCCCGCCTGCTTCTCCAAATTTGTCAGAGCAGCAGAATCAACATCCAAAAGCATCGTCATCGTATCATTACCGGCGGAAATCCGATTTACGGTTTCCTCGGCCTAAAATTAAAGGAGGATAAAAATAATTATGGCAAATTATAACTACTATGCCGTTTTAGGGCGGAATGGCGTTGCCGTTACCGATAGTTGGGCTTCTGCCTGCGCTATGCGTAAGTATCTGCGCAATACCAGCGCTACGGGCTTTGATGACTTCTACGACGCCGAAGATTTTGCTCTTCAGGCATTCGCGGATCGTTTTCCCAATTCCAGCAATGCAACGCTCTCTCTGTCTGTCAACCGTCCCGTTTTTGCCAAGCGTTATAGGGAGGTATAACATGCGTGAAACGGCTCAATATATTCTCGAAAGTAGAATGTCTGAACTGGGTCAGCTTGTGGAGCAGTACCCCCTGTATGTTCCTGTTCTGGCAGCAGCCGAGCTCCTGCATCTGAAGCCGGAGTCTTTGCGTGCCTCCATCGAGCAGGGGCGTTGTCCCTTTGGCTTCTGCTGGAGCCTGGGCGAACGGATGGCTTACAAGGTGCCGACTTTGGCCTTTGTAGCGTGGCTTACCCACGGAGCTGTCATGTCTACATAATTTTACCACTTTGCGGGAGAGGGCGGCAAGCCCTCTCCACACTTTATTGGAAAGGAGTCAGTTAGGTGTCGAAGCAGAAAAAACGTTTTGAGTACAAAGTGAATCTTGGAAAGGATATGTCACGCCCCCAAAACAGTAACTCTTGGAAAGAACACGCTTCTGACTGAGCAAGTATTCCATAGCCCGGAAGGTAAACCCTATCAGCCCAACAACTGGGAAAACCGTGTATACCGCCCTTTTATGCGAGCACTTCATAACGCGTACCCGGAAGTCCCGGAGTTATCCCCGCATGAACTGCGTCATACGAGAGCGACCTTATGGATCGCGCAAGGTATGGACCCGTATATGGTAGCGCGGTTGTTGGGGCACAGTGATTTGAAGATGCTTACAAAAATCTATGACCACACCAGTACAGAAACCTTACGGAAAGCACTCCTCTCGGTCAAAGAAAAAGAGAATACATCCGTAAAAGGAAAAGAAACCGCTTCGTGAAGTGAAGCGGTTTCTTTTTTGGTGTTAGGTGAGATAGGATTTTACTAAGTCAACAAATTCTCCAATATCTGAGAAATAGTTGGGATATGCTGATTTTAGTGCCTGAAATGAAGAGACTCGGACAAGAACGGCATCAATTTTGGATTCTGCACGGGTGCTCTCAATTTGACTGTACGTTTCGTTTGCTTCCTCCATTTGGCTTGGTTTGTAATATTTGATTCGTAACCTCCTAGTATTGTAGTTAAGAATCAGAATGTAATACCCTTGCTGATTGAGCTTTTGAGAAGTTTGGTTATCAACAGCTACTCGTATTGCACTTAACATGTCGAGAAAATTGCATCTACTGTTAATCTCTTTTACTTCCGAGACTAACTCCTCTATATTCTCGGATGTCCCTGGAATAACAGCACAATTCTCTTTGATTGCAAATAAAGAAGAAACCAACGAGAAGAAGCGCTTAACATCCGCGGAGCCTTGGCCTGATTTTATGGCTTGTTTTGTGAATAGGCCCATTGTTTCAACAGCAGTTGCCCATAGGTGCTGGAGATGTGTCCGGAATTGTATCTCAATTAACATATTTTTGTTATAAGTATCGTTTTTATCACTATGATACTCGTAAACCACATGTAAACTCCGATAACCGGACGGCTTTGGCGTAGCAATATAATCATATTTTTCCTTAAATATATGGCGTTTCCTAGAACTCTCAAATTTATCAGCAAATCTATAGACGTCCCCAAGCGTGGGGACAATAAAACGACAACCACCTAAATCTTGCATCATCCATAAACTCATGGTGGGTTCCCGCTTCAGTTTGCCAATAATAGAATCCAATCTTTTTAGGCGTTCGGCAACAACAATATCAGAATGGGCACCAGCCATCCTGCGCAGGTGCATATAAATCACATGTAATGGATATGCATGTGCTGCTCTCCAGTTGTCAATAACTTTAGTGGCTTCCTTGATCTGAGCTGGTGACGCATCTGAGCTCTTCATTATTTTTCCAGATTTAATAATTTTACTCCGAGAGTATTCAACGACCTTCCACTTAGGCTGCTTCAAAAAGAAAAACATCTATATTGCACCTCGATATATATGACTTTGCTTTTGAAGTGAAAAAACCGTTTGAAAGTTTTTTAAATATTATATCTTATCGCTATATAAGAAGCAATTATTTCCGTAGTATAAATCCAAAAGCAATAATATTCAGGTATAAATATGGAGCTTTGTCGTATTTTTGTCGTAATTTCACATTTCTGGAAACATGCCAAAAAAAGAAAAGCCCTAGAACCATTGCAGTTCTAGGGCTTCGTGTGGTGGAGACTACTGGACTCGAACTAGTGACCTCCTGCGTGTGAAGAAATGCGGGGATTTTAGCGCAGGTGACTGTGATCGCCTGACCGCTTGGGCCGCAGCTGTTTCCTTAGCCGCAAATTGCTGAAGCTGTATGATTTTTGGACTTTTACAGCAATTGTGCGCCCGACAAAAAACACTTCCAGTTATTACCTGACACAAGCTGTTATCAATCAACATTTTGAAGCTGCGCAGAGAAGATCATTACCCCGGGAAGAAGCAAAATACCGCTTAACCAGGTGCTTTACTGGTAGTATTTCCTTTATAGAATATTGATTATTCCGAAGGTCACCGCCGTCATAATGGCCCCTGCAATGCAGACACCGAGAAAGATCGTAGGAACCGCGTTTTTCAGCCGCATGTCCAACACCGCCGCCACCAGAGCGCCAGTCCAGGCTCCTGTACCCGGCAGCGGGATCGCTACCAGAATACAAAGGCCAATGGCACTGTACTTATGTACCAGCCTTCCTTTGAGATGAGCTTTCTTCTCAAGGTTTTCTATTTTCCTACGCCACCATGGGCTGCGCTTTCGAAGCCACTGAAACACGTGACGTATGTACAGGATGATGAACGGCACCGGAACCATGTTGCCCAAGACCGCCGCAATCAATGCCAGCGGATAATCTAAACCCAGCGCGATCCCATAAGGCAATCCGCCGCGCAGCTCCACCACAGGGAGCATGGAGATGCAAAATGTCGCGAAAGTCTTTCCCAAAATCGTTTCTGTCAGCCATGCGATCATGCCAGTGGTTCTGCCTTGTCATACATGTTCCGATAGTAATTTTGGTAGTCGCCAGAAGTGATCCGTTCCACCCAATCCGTATGTCCAAGGTACCACTGGATCGTTTCGTGGATTCCATCTTCAAAGGTATACAAAGGTTTCCAGCCAAGCTGCGCAGTGATCTTCGCATTGTCAATGGCGTAGCGGCGGTCGTGGCCTGGACGGTCTTTTACATATGTAATCAGGCTTTCCGGCTTCCCAAGTTCCGCTAAGATCAACCGGACAATCTCAAGATTGGCCTTCTCATTATTGCCGCCAATATTATAAACCTCGCCGATTTTACCCTTTGTCAACACCGTATGGATAGCAGAGCAGTGGTCCTTTACATGCAGCCAATCCCGAATCTGCATGCCGTCGCCATAAACCGGCAGCGCCAAGTCGTGGCAGGCGTTATGGATCATCAGCGGAATCAGCTTCTCAGGGAACTGATACGGGCCGTAGTTATTGGAGCAGCGGGTGATATTCACCGGCATCCCATAAGTTTCATGATACGCCCGCACCACCATATCCGCGCTGGCCTTGGAAGCCGAGTAAGGGCTGTTGGGTGAAAGCGGCGTCCTTTCGGTAAACATTCCCGTTTTTCCCAGCGCACCATACACCTCGTCCGTAGAGACCTGCAAGTACCGCACACCTTGTCGGTATTCTCTGGAATACTTGTTGCCCGGTTCCAGCTTCCAGTGCCGCTTGGCGGCGTCCAGCAGAGTTTGGGTGCCAACGATGTTGGTAGTCAGGAAAATCTCAGGCTCCACAATGCTGCGGTCTACATGGGACTCCGCCGCAAAGTGCACCACAGTATCAAAGTCATACTGTTGGAACAAATTTTCAACCAGGGCCTTGTCCCGAATGTCTCCCTTGATAAAGCGGTAACGCGTGTCGTTTTCGATGTCTTTCAGGTTTTCCAAATTGCCGGCATAGGTCAGCAGGTCAAGATTTATCAGCAGAGAAACATCTTCCTCCTGCTCCAGCATATAGTGAATAAAATTGGAACCAATAAAACCGGCTCCTCCGGTAACTAAAATGTTCTTCACACTTTTTCCTCCGCAATGGCAATCAGGTACTGCCCATATTCTGTCTTCATCAGCGGCTTGGCCAACTCCAGCAGCTGTGCTTTGTCAATAAAGCCCCGCCGATACGCGATCTCCTCGATGCAGGAAACATACAGGCCCTGCCGCTTTTGAATGATATTGACAAACTGGGATGCCTCCTGCAGTCCCTCGTATGTACCGGTATCCAGCCACGCCATACCGCGGAAGAATTTGACCACCCGCAGCTTGCCCCGGCGCAGATACTCGTTGTTCACCGACGTGATCTCCAATTCACCTCGGGCAGAGGGTTTTACGTTCTTGGCGATCTCCACCACGGAATTATCGTAAAAATACAGTCCGGGCACGGCAAAGTTGGATTTGGGCTTTGCAGGCTTTTCCTCCAAAGACAACACCCGTCCGTCGCTGTCAAATTCTACAACGCCGAAGCTGGACGGATTATGTACAGGATACCCAAAAATGACTGCGCCATCCTCTACTGCCGCTGCTTCTTTCAGCGTTGCAGAGAAGCCAGCACCATAGAAAATGTTGTCTCCCAGTACCAGCGCCACCTTGTCATCGCCGATAAACTCTGCACCAATGAGGAAAGCCTCAGCCAGTCCGTTGGGTTGTTCCTGCACTGCATAGGAAAACTTCATCCCCAGTTGGGTGCCGTCTCCCAGAATGTCCTCAAAAACATGGATGTCCTTAGGCGTAGAAATGATAAGGACTTCCCGGATCCCCGCCAGCATCAAGGTGGACAGCGGGTAATAAATCATGGGTTTGTCATAAATCGCCAGCGCCTGCTTGGACACGCCTTTGGTGATTGGATACAGCCGCGTGCCGGAGCCGCCGGCCAGAATGATACCTTTCATAGTTCCCACCCGTCCTTTTTACTTATCCAAATAGTGCAGACACCAAAATACCTGCAATAATTAGGCACAGCGCCAATATCTTTTTCCCAGTGATCTTTTCCTTAAAAATTATGACGCCGAAACATGTAACGTAGATATAGCTCGTCGCTTCCAATACAGGCCCCAGGGAAAGCGGAAGCCCGCGGTAGGCAAAAATGGCGAGGAGCGTTGTACCGACAAACAGCACATAAGCAAAGATCACCTGGGGATTTAGATATTCCTGAATGGGAGAGGCATATGTCTTCAACGCAGCCTTTTTCAGCATCACCTGAGAAACCGCACTGATAAATACACCAAAGAGCAAGAGCCCAGCACACAAAATCTGTGTCTTATTCATCGTTCTGCTCTCCATCCGCAACCGCAAACAGAACCACGCCTGCAATAACTAAAACGGCGCCGATCACCTTGCCGGCTTTGATTGGTTCGTTAAAGAAAACCGCACCCCAAATAATTCCCCAAATCACAGTGACCGCTTTGTTGGCAAACGCCGTTGTCAAAGGCAGGCGCTTGATGATCTGCTGCCAGCCGATCGCATAGAAACCCAGTAAAAGAATGACAACCGCGTAATAAACGCAAAACTTCAAGCTCAGGAAGGGCTCTCCCGCTGCCAGCTTGCTGCAGATTCCGCTCATGGAATAGATCATCAGCATCAGATGCAGTGAAATCAGAGTTTTTACCTTTTCACCCTTCAAACCACACTCACCAACTCGTTCCATATAGTTCCATCTTCCAGTTCAGTCATCTTTTCTTTCAAGCAAGGTTCTTCCCTCAGATAGTTTGCCTAAGTTCAATATTTTGCGGCGTGCTTTACAAAAATGTAGTTGCTTTTGTCAATAACATATCCATTATCAACATGATGATTTAGAGCACGAGTATTTGTTGAAGCTACACATGTAATGATTTTCTTTCCGCCTGCATTCGTCACATAATCATTGAGTTTGTGTGTAATATTGACCGACAAGCTCTTCCCGGCATGGTCGCTATAAATACCAGACAGGAAATCGTCATATATGCCCTGTCCTAAATGTCGAAAGCAATCAAACCCCACATTGTCTCCCCGATATACGTATTTGTAAAGCTGCGCGCCACGGTCGCGTTCGCTCTTCAACCAATTCACATACCGCCTATTCGCTTGCGCAATGGAAAAATGAGGATCTCTGGATATACGGTCCGTACGGAACATACAATCATTGATAATCCGGTTGCACATATGATCAAAATCCGCACCTGTCATTTTAACAAAGTCTGTTTCTTCGACTATTTTTTGTTTCCTTTCGGAAAGCGGCTTTAGATGCAAGTCATTGCTAAGCTGATGCATTGTTTCAATAAACACAAAACCCAGTTCAGCCATCTCGAAAGACATCGACTCATAGTCTGACGGGATTTTTACAACTAAGTATTCAGCGTTCAATCGTTTCAATTCATCTAAAATATCGGCTTTGCGGTCCGTTTTTTCAATTGTAATTTCCTTCGTTTCAACGCCAATGTTGGTTTTCTCCCATACTGCATCAACGATTTCCATTCTACTTTTCCTCTCTTAAATCCCTGTATTCATCATTTTCCATATGTACTGTCTCGCGAATAACAAATTGAGGAGCCTTATTAATTGAGATATATGTCCTCCCTAGATATTCTCCAATCATTCCCAACATCAGCATAATGGAGCCGCCAAGGATCAGCAGCACTGCCATGAGAGAGTTCCAGCCTGCCACCTGTCCTGGCCGAAGGAAATACATAACAAGTGTATAAATCAAATACAGAAAACCCATTCCTGCCACAATACTTCCCAAAAAATCCGCAATGCGAAGCGGTTTAACAGAAAACGCCGTAAAGCCGTTCAGCCAGAGTCCTAACAATTTTTTGAAAGTATAGCCCGAATTTCCGGACAAACGTTCCTTATGTGTAATATCAACATTGCATAGATGGCTTGTTGTCCGCAGGACTAGACCCGGCAAATATACAAAAGGATTTTCATAGCAAAGGAGTTCATCCATCACATAGCGTTTCATTGCAAAAAAGCTCGATAAAAACAAATCCTTTGGCTTCCCAATTAATATACATGCCATTACATCATTTATATAGCTTCCAAAATTTCGAAACGCAGAATGCTTTTTTGTTTGATAACGTGCGTATGCAACATCGTGCTCCCCTCGAATACCTTCCAGTAAAGCAGGAATCTCGTCAGGGGGCGTTTGTCCGTCATCATCCATACAAACGATTTCTTCGCCTGTTGCATAATGGAAACCCGCAAAAATAGCAGCGTGTTGACCCGCATTATGTGCCAAGTTGATCCCAATAATATGACTATCATTTCGAGCTAAAGACGATATGACATCAAAAGTATTATCCGGAGAGCAATCATTGACTAAGACAATCTCATAGTCTTGTCTGTCCATAACTGCTGCGACTCTCGAAACGACCCCTGGCAAAAAACTTGAGGAGCAATAGCAGGGAATAATAATTGAAACCTTACTCATTATACTTCATCCCAAAAGTGGAAAACAGACTCAACTATATCACTTTTGTCTGCTTCTGTCATTCCATAATACATTGGCAAACGCACCAAGCGCTCACTTTCCTTCGTGGTGTACTCGTCCTCACCTGCAAAGCGCCCATACTTTAAACCAGCCGGGGCAGAATGCAGTGGAACATAGTGGAACACACTTTGTACCTCACACTCCTTTAAGTACGCTATGAACCGTGTCCGCTCCTCAAGGTCTCTTAACTTCACGTAGAACATATGAGCGTTGTGCTCACATTCTGTGGGAATATGAGCAAGCTCAATCTTTCCAGTGTCAGCCAAAGGCTTCAGTTTTTCATAATAATAATTCCATGTGCCCAGCCGGTTCTCGTTGATTTCATCTGCCCGTTCTAACTGGGCCCAAAGATAAGCTGCATTCAACTCACTAGGAAGATAGGACGAGCCACAATCCACCCATGTATACTTGTCCACTTGTCCTCGCAGAAAGCAAGATCGATTTGTTCCCTTCTCGCGAACAATTTCAGCTCGTTCTACAAGTTTTGGATCATTGATTAGTATAGCTCCTCCCTCGCCCATGGAATAGTTTTTTGTCTCATGAAAAGAATAACACCCAATATTGCCAATGGAGCCAAGAGCTCGTCCCTTATATGTACTCATGATGCCTTGTGCAGCATCTTCCACCACCAACAAATTATGGCGCTTGGCAATGTCCATAATCGTATCCATTTCACATGCAACACCCGCATAGTGAACTGGAACAATAACCCGAGTTTTCTCTGTTATGGCAGATTCAATCAATTTTTCGTCAATATTCATCGTGTCAGGCCGGATATCCACAAACACCAATTTCGCTCCGAACAGAGCAAAGGCGTTTGCCGTCGAAGAAAACGTATAACTTGGCAGGATTACCTCATCGCCCGGCTGTATGCCACATAGCAGCGCAGCCATTTCCAGCGCATCTGTCCCGCTAGTCGTCAAAAGCGCTTTCTTGGCACCAGTCTTCTCCTCTAACCAGTTCTGACACTTTTTTGTAAATTCCCCATCACCACAAATTTTTTGATTAGAAATCGCTCGTCTGATTTCTTCAATTTCTGTCCCTACAAAAGGCGGAATATTAAATGGTATCATAGTCTCAGTCCTTCTTAATACATCGCTATATAAAGAGTGTCACCCACAAAAACGGCTTGTTCATTCAAATCAAATAAATCCCAATTTTTCCCTTCAAAGTAAGTATTGTAAATTTCATCTGGCATACTTACTTTTTCATAATTTTCATTACAGTAGTAATTGATAAGATTTACATCCCCCCAGCTAACCACCAAACCACGTATGTTCATATCATGCGTCACATATTTGATCCCTCCATAGCTATACGTAGGACTTACATCATTAACGGTTGCAATTCTATACACTTCTATTCCGGACTCTGCCTCATACTCCTCTATCTTAGAGTTAATTTGCATGGCATAGGTTCTATCAATGCGATTTGTCGCCACATTATTGCTAAGAATACCATTAGATGCATACGCATTTAAAACCAAAAGAATACATGCCGCAGCAATGACAGTACTCTTCAAATACTTGTCACAATTATTGCCCATACTTTGAATACCATTTGCAATCACCAAAAATGTCAGAATGTGGAAAACTCCAGGTATTGTACGTGGAGCCATCCATACAACGCTTGCAATAATATGCGGAGCAAATGTTATTACCAGTCCGGAAATTATAATCAGTACAGCATATATGAAGCCGTTAATATCTCTTTGGCAAATCAACTTATTTATTAAAAAAGCGGTCAACAAAAGTATTGCAAATACGACCAATACTCCGTCGGGTAGTAGTCCGTATGCTTTACCCCAAATACTTTTCTGTGAAGCAATAATTGATGCAGTATTGTCCGCAATTTTGCCCAATTCAAATGTTGCTGCTCTATCAGAAACAAATACTCCAAAAACCTGAGCAATCAGAGGCTGAGACAAAATTGTAATGATTGACGCTACTCCGGCTTCACACACGATAACGAGTGAATGGAAAAAAGATTTTCTATTTAACTGTCCACAATATTTTACATATACAATTGAAAGGCTCAATATCAAGAAAAACTCCACATAAAGCTGGTACATATTCAGTACAGCAAGTAATAGCAAAAACGAGCAAGCAATGTGCCTTGTATCTACACTTTGGCTGGCCAGCACTATTGCTATTGTGAGAAATACTATCCCAACACTCGTACTTGTTAATGACTCTACATATAGAAACCACTCTGCAAAAAAAGCATTGATATAAATGTACAAGCTGCCTATGAATACCATTATTCTTGCGCGTATGTTTTTACCCAGATATTTAGAGATTTCTCCATAGAACAACGTAATACTTATCCCAAGAACACAAATGAATACACAAGTAATTACACTTTGGTATTTGATAACGCTGAGGCCAAATGCATTAAAAATACTCTGCACAACATAGGTAACAAGTCGACCGTTTACTAAATGAACAGTCGTATCTATCCCTCGAACATTGGCATAACTATCTGAAGAAAAGTGCATTTGCACAAAGGGCAAATATGCAACCATTAAGCAAAGCAACGCCATTCCAAAAATATACAAGTTTTTCCGTTTTATCATCTGAACTTCTCCCTCGGCTTACCCAGTATAATGAACGCATTATATTCCACTCAAGAATTGTTGGTACCTGTCACAGATCTCCTTCGTCCCGCCAAATGCAATCTGCCGACCCTTGTCCAGCCACAGCACCTTGTTGCACATCTCCCGCACCTGCGCCAGGGAGTGGGACACCAGGATCGTTGTGGCGCCGCCCGCGATAATCTCCCGCATCTTGGCTTCGCTTTTCTTTTTAAAGGCGCCATCACCCACGGAAAGTACCTCGTCCAGGATCAGGATATCCGGATCCACCAGACTGGCGATGGAGAACGCCAGTCTGGACTTCATGCCAGAGGACAGATGCTTGAACTGGCGGTCCTGAAACTCCCCGAGGCCGGAAAACTCGATGATCTGGTCGTACATTTTGTCCATAAACTTCCGGGTGTACCCCAGCATGGCACCCCGCAGGTAGGTGTTTTCCCGCACGGTCAAATCACCGTCGAAGCCGGAGGCCAGTTCCAGCAATGCGGCGATGTTTCCCTTCCGCTCCACCGTTCCCTCTGTAGGCTCCATGATCCCGGATATTGCCTTCAGCAGCGTGCTTTTTCCGGCGCCGTTGGTGCCGATGATCCCCAGCATATCGCCCTGCTCCAAGGAAAAGCTGATGTTTTGGTCCGCCCAGAATTCCGAAACGTGGTAATTCCTTTTCAAGCGACGCACCACATATTCCTTCAGGCCGATGTCCTTGAAGTCTCCTGTCATATACCGGATGGAGACATTTTCCAGTTTTAAAACTTCCATCATGTCCTCCGTCAGATATAGTACAGGAACTTGTGATTGTACTTCTTGTACATCCAGCAGCCCAGGGCCAGCACGATCACCACGTCCGCCAGCATCAGCAGGTGGAACCACACGGTGGGGATTGTGGCATCGATGACGATCTTCCGGAAATAGCGAATAAACAGATAAATCGGATTGGCTAAAAACAGGCACTGCACAGCATAGCTGTAGTGGTCGATGGTGTAGAAGATTGCAGACATATACATCAAAAGCTGGGTGAACACGGACCAGAGGTACTGGATATCCCGGAAAAACATGAACAGCGCCGACAGGATCAGGCCCATGCCGATATTGAACAGGATCAGGCAGCAGGCAGGGTACAGCAGCAGGATAAGCTTCCAGGTGAAGGTGATGTCATCCAGAACGCAGAACAGGAAAAACACGCACAATGTCAATCCGAAGTTGATCAGTCCCTGGATGTTCTTGGACAGCAGGAACAGGTACTTCGGCACATTGACCTTGGAGAAGATATCCGCGTTTTCCAGCAGCGAGGTCATCCCCAGTCCGGTAGACTCGCTGAAGCAGGCAAAGATCAGGTTGCCGCAGAACAGATAGGTGGTATAGTGCTCCATCGTGGCGCCGAAAAACCGGGTAAAGACCAGCCGCATCACCAGCAGCGTCAGCAGCGGGGAGAGCAGGCTCCACGTCATGCCCAGCACCGTTCTTTTGTACTTTTTCTTGAAATCGCGCTTTACCAATTCCTCGAACAGGAACTGGTATCTTTTAAACTTTTGTATCATAGCGCCTCTTTACGATTTCTCCCTTGCAAGTTTGTACTTTGCCCACGCAAGGATGTATTTGAGGATGTACTTAAACCCAATCTTGCCGGACCTGTAAAGTCGGAGCGTTGCTTCCGGGAGCGTCGTTCCCGTATCCTGCAGTATGTCCTGCCTGACCGTCCCTTGCCCGATCGCATCTTCATACAGTTCACGGAACCACTCTCTCGATTTCCAGACCTCCTCAGACTCTGCCTGCTGTGCTTCATAGAGGCGATACATGGTGAAGTGATCTGAAATCAAATGCTCAAAACTTTGCAATTTTGCCGCGATCGATCCTCTTTCTTGGATCGCCGCCGGGTCACGCGCCAGGTCCTCAAAGATCTGCTCCAGCTTCCGGATCATGATCTGGGAAGAAAAGCCCTCCTCGATCTTCCGCCGGCAGGTGGTGCACATCCCCTCATAGGCGTCCGTATCCTTCAGCAGCTCCGTGATGGCATCCACGTACTGCCGAATCTCCTCCGCCGTGAACATCCGGTTGTCCAGCTCCTCCGCCTCGCTCTGCAGCAGCGGCAGAACCCGACCCACCGTATCGTCGATCAGCTCCGCCTGACCGCCCACGTCTGACGTGACCACCGGTTTTCCCATGGACAGGGATTCGTAGGCCGTCAGGGCAAGCCCCTCCTTCAGCGAACAAATCAGCGTCATAGCGCTGTCCTTGTAATAGGGGCGCATGTCCTTCTGTCGCCCAGCTAAATAGACCGTCTTTTCCAGGTCATTCTGCTGGACGGCAATCTTCAGTTCCTCAAACTGTGGACCGTCGCCCACCACCACGAAGGCGATATTAGGGATCTGCTTTCTGACTTCTTTGGCGATCTCCATCATCAAAAACGGCCGCTTCTGGGGATGGATGCGGCAGGGGAACAGCACGATGGGCCGGTCCGCTCCGATGCCCAGCTCCTTCCGGGCCAGACCGCTCTCCACCTTCGACGCGTCGTACAGCTCCTGATCCACGCCGATATACAGCGTCTCCACGCTCTCCGGCCTCCGGCCGAAGTCCCGGATCAGCACACGGCGGGTCCGTTCGTTGCAGACGTAGGTCTTTTCCAGCACCTCGCCCATGGCACCGGAGGTGCGGGCATAGCCACCGTTGCGCCAGTACCATTCCTCCATGTGGACATAATCAATGATGGCCAGATTAGGGAACTGGGACCGCAGCCAGGGGACCATGTAATAACCATCATAGGAGTTACTCAGGAACAACACATCCACTTCTCGGGACTGGATGAAATAGCTGATAAATTCCGGGAAGTCCTTCGGCTCCAGAAAGCTGGGCAGGTCGAAGATGTCCGTCACATACTCCTCGAACCGCTGCCGCCAGCTCTGCTCTCCCGGCACGGTGGTGAGGATACTGACCTCGAACCGGCTCTTGTCGATCTTCCGGCACACGTCCAGATTGAACAGGTCCGCGCCGCCCATCTCCATCCAGGGTAAGAGCATCATCACATGGAGCTTATCGTGGCTCTTGAACACCTTCCGGTCCCAATCGGACCGCTTCGGCGCGAAGTATCCGCAGGGGGCGCTGCTGCAGGGAAACTCTTTTGCGGAAATAGAAGTATCTGCAGTCGCAGCTACTTCATCAATTAACTTCTGGGCTAAATTCTGAATACTCGGATCTTTATTTACGATGGACAATACTCCGGTGTCTAACCGGCGATACCAAAACGAATAGCTTCTTACTTTAACTGGCTTTAAATGAGCAGATAACAATTTTAACCACATGCGCCAGTCTTCATAATAATGCTTGGCTATTTCATCATAGCCATTTACTAGATCAATGGCATTCTTACGAATTGCACCGCTATATACCAAAAAGTTATAAGTTTTCAGAGTCTCTGCATCAAATGGTTTATCCCACAAATATTCTTGATTCTGAAAGCCTACATTACAGGAATAACTCCAACTATATTCTGGATTCTTTATCAAGGCCCAGTATAAAGTCTCAACATAGGTTGGAGAAATCAAATCATCTGCGTCCAATGGTACGATAATATCTGCCGTAGCTATGCGGATTGCTGCATTTCTTGCGGTGGATATTCCGCCATTTTCCTTCCTAATTACAGTAATCCGATTGTCTTTCTCCGCAAGTTTTCTAAGAATTTCAATGTCTTCCTGTTTTGTGCTTCCATCATCAACGATAATCCACTCAAACCAAGGAAATGTCTGGTTCATGACGCAGTTGAAGGTCTGCTCAAAGTACTTCCCCGCGTTGTAGTACGGCGTAATGATACTGACCAGCGGTGTTCCCTCATGGTTCAGGTCCCGCTGAAACAGCTCCCGCCCAGGCTCCTTTGTATAGTCAAACTCCATGCCGTGTATCCACCTATATCTCTGTATTTTTATAATTCATAGCCGCGTTTTCTGATGATCTTCCGGATCTTCTCATCGCCCAAAAGGAGTTCCAGCTTTTTCTGGCTCTCCGCTGCTTCCATCGCTGCTTCTTGCCGCGCCGCCTCCGTCAGATGCCACTGTTCCTCCACATACGCTTTCCCCTCTGTCACTTCCCGGCACCACTGTTCCAATTCCTCGATCCGAGCGTTCTTCTTTGATATCTGATCTTCCAGGTACGTTTTTCCCTCTTCCAGCTGTCGGGTCCATCGCTCCAGTTCTGAGATCCGCATGTCCTTTTCCGACACCCGTTTCTCCAGGTACGCTTTCCCCTCTTCCAGCTGCCCATTCCACTGCTGCAGCTCCGCGATACGGGTCTCTTTTGCTGTGACCTGCTCTTCCAAATACGCCTTTCCCGTTTCAATCTCACCATTCCACTGCTGGAGTTCCGCGATACGTGCATCCTTCTTTTCGCACTGATCTGCCAGATATTCTTTGCTCGCCTCCAACTGGTGGATCCAATCGGTCTGTTTGGTGATCTCCGCCCGGAATGTAAATTCCGCAGAACTCAGCAACTCTTTCTGCCATAGATAGATATCTTTCAAGGAGATTCTTCCTGACGATTTATCGCTGTCTTTTTTCAAAAATTCCCTACAAACACTGATCAGATCATTTCTGGTCTCTAGATAGTCTCTTTTGTTTTCCTTGGGGTGCCTTAGATCGAACTCCAGGATCTTTTCCTTCAGCTCGCCCAGTTCCGAATAATGAAGCAGTTTCAAGAACGATTGCATCCGCGGCGCGTATTCACCTTTGTAGATCAGCAAGACCGGGGTTTCCAACGCCAGGCATGGTAATGCGCAATGGAGCCGGCTGGTAATGACGCATTTTGCGTTCTGATAACGCTTTAGCAGGGCTTCCACTCTACCGAACCGCTCATCCACGCTCATTTCTCGGTAGCTTGCGGCATCGACGGCGTGGGTGATCTTCACAAAATTCTGATGCGGATATGCCGCACGAATCACACGCTCGCTCTCCGGGTCAACATCCACCAGAATGACCTCATCCGTTTTGCTCGTTTCCGTGACTTTGGGCAGCGTCAGCGTCAGGCAACCGGATAAATACGCCGGGATCCCTTTCCTTTTCAGGACTTCCAGTGTAGATACATCACGGGCTCCGATCGGTGCATAGTACTTCAGGTATTCCCCACCAAGCCCGTCCAGAAAGCGTTCTCCGATCCCAAAATAGTCGTCTTTTGAAATATGCACGGACACCCACAACGGATCGATGGCTGTAGCGGGAGGCCAGTTGAACTTATTGTACATATACCAGCCGTTCATAATGGCCTTGACCTGCTCGCCATTCGATCCAAAGGTATCCATGTTTTCCCTATCGATCACATAATCAACAGACGGCAGAAACCGCATGGCAGCATAGCTCTGGATATCATCGCCAATATTATCTGTTCCTTTGTTGAGAACAAGTCCAAATTTCATGGGCCCCTCCGTTTTCCCTCTCAAAATAGCTTATTCAATTTCAGCTTGAACGCCAGCTTGATGGCACGGCGGCCCCACTTCGAGTTGGCGATGCGCATCAGTTCGTTTTTCATGTCCGGCGCATACGCATTCTTGTACATGAACTCATAGGCGTCGATCTCCGCCATCAGCGTGGGCAATTCATTGCACACCCGCGAATAGCGCCCCAGCTCCGCCGACGCAGCTCTCCTCTTTTCCATGGCCGCCGGGTCACGCGCCAGGTCCTCAAAGATCTTCTCCAGCTTCCGGATCATGATCTGGGAGGAGAAGCCCTCCTCGATCTTCCGCCGGCAGGCAGCGCACATCCGCTCATAGGCGGCAGGGTCCTCCAGCAACTCCGCAATGGCGTCGGCGTACTGCCGGACTTCCTCCGCCGTGAACGCCCGGCTGTCCAGCTCCTCCGCCTCGCTCTGCAGCAGCGGCAGGACCCGGCCCACCGTATCGTCGATCAGCTCCGCCTGTCCGCCCACGTCCGACGTGACCACCGGCTTCCCCATGGACAAGGACTCATAGGCCGTCAGGGCAAGTCCCTCCTTCAGGGAGCAAATTAGCGTCATGGCGCTGTCCTTGTAATAGGGGCGCATCTCCTTCTGCCGCCCTGCCAGATAGACCGTCTCCTCCAGTCCGTCCCGCTGGACGGCGAGCTTCAGCTCCTCAAACTGGGGGCCGTCGCCCACCACCACGAAGGCGATATTAGGGATCTGCTTCCTGACTTCTTTGGCGATCTCCAGCATCAAAAACGGACGCTTCTGGGGATGGATGCGGCAGGGGAACAGCACGATGGGCCGGTCCTCCCCGATGCCCAGTTCCTTCCGGACCAGACCACTCTCCACCTTCGACGCGTCGTACAGCTCCTGATCCACGCCGATATACAGCGTCTCCACGCTCTCCGGCTTCCGATCAAAGTCCCGGATCAGCACCCGGCGGGTCCGCTCGTTGCAGACGTAGGTCTTTTCCAGCACCTCGCCCATGGCTCCGGCGGTGCGGGCATAGCCGCCGTTGCGCCAGTACCATTCCTCCATGTGGACATAGTCGATGATGGCCAGATCCGGAAATTCCTTCCGCAGCCAGGGCACCAGATAATAGCCGTCATAGGAGTTGCTGAGGAACAGCACGTCCACGTCCCGGGACTGGATGAAATAGCTGATAAATTCCGGGAAGTCCTTCGGCTCCAGAAAGCTGGGCAGGTCAAAGATGTCTGTCACATACTCCTCGAACCGCTGCCGCCAGCTCTGCTCTCCCGGTACGGTGGTGAGGATGCTGACCTCAAAGCGACTCTTGTCGATCTTTCTGCAGACGTCCAGGTTGAACAGGTCTGCCCCGCCCATCTCCATCCAGGGTAGGAGCATCATCACATGGATCTTATCGTGGCTCTTGAACACCTTCCGGTCCCAATCGGACCGCTTCGGCGCAAAGTATCCGCCGGGAGCACTGCCGCACGGAAACTCTTTTGCGGAGACCGATGTGTCAACATTTTTCCCGGCTTCTTCGATCTTTTTCTTAGAAGCCTCCCACAAGGTCCGGTCACGCTGCACGCTCTGCTGCATACCGCTTGCGCTCCGGCGGTACCAGAACCGCAGGCCGCTCAGATGCACCGGAGCCGCTCCCTGGGACAGCAGCTGCAGCCACAGGTGCCAGTCTTCATCGTAATAGTGATCGGCCACCGCATAGCCGCCCACCTTTTCCAGCCACTGCTTTCGGATCGCAGCTGTGCAGACCAACAGATTTTCATCCTTCATGCGGGAAGCTGAGAACGGCTGCCGCCAGACATACTCCAGCGATCCAAAGCCCACGCTGTCTGTATAGGCCCAGGCGGCCTCCGGATGTTTGGTCAACGCGAAATACGTCTCCTCCAAAAACGTGGGGGCGATCAAATCGTCCGCATCCAGAGGCACGACGATCTCGGTGGTGCTGGCTTTGATCCCGGCGTTTCGGGCGGCAGATTGCCCGCCGTTGGCCTGCCTTTTGAGGACGATCCGCTCATCTGCCGCGGCCAGGCGCTTCAGCAGCTCCACGGAGCCTTCGTCCGTGCTGCCGTCGTCCACGATGATCCACTCAAACCACGGAAATGTCTGGTCCATGACGCAGTTAAACGTCTGCTCGAAGTACTTCCCCGCGTTGTAGTACGGCGTGATGATGCTGACCAGCGGCATTCCCCCGTGAGTCAGACCGCGCTGAAGCAGCTTTCGCCCGGGTTCTTTTGTATAGTCAAACTCCATGGATCCTTCTCCTATTGGCCATAGTATTTCTCTTTCAGCCGATCCAAAAGCCCCACCGGCAGCAGCCCTACGATCAGCGGCTTGACGGCGTAGGGGATGCCCCGGGGCATCAGTCCCATCCTGGTAAACCCGACCCACTTTACAGCGCACTCATGGAATCGGTAGCAGTATTTCCGGCGCTGGTAAGTTCCCGCATCCAGGCGGATCCCATACAGCGAAACCGGCAGATTGATTCCTTGAAAGCCTTTGGCGTATGCCCGCATCAGCAGGTCATAGTCCTCCGACCGCTTTACATAGCGTTTCCCGCTGTATCCGCCCAGCTCCCGCAGGACCTCCGCCCGGAACATCAGGGAGGCGTGTACAAAGGGCAGGGTCATTAGGAAGTCTTCTTTCCCGGGCTCGACCACAAACCAGTAACACTTCTGCAGGTCCCCCGGCTGCTCCGTAAAAAACTGTCCCTTGGTTCCAACAAAGGACAGTCCCGGACCATTCCTCAGCGCCTCAACCTGCTTCTCCAATCTGGTCGGCATAGAGACATCGTCGGCATCCATCAGCGCAATATAGCTGCCCCTGGCTTGTTCCAGGCAGCGATTCCGCGCGCCTCCGGCGCCCTGATTGCGGGTGTTCCGCACCAGACGGATCCGGGAGTCCCGTTGTGCCCAGATCTGCAACTGCTCCCATGTGCCATCTGTCGAGGCATCATCGCAGATGATAAGCTCAAGATTCCGATAGGTCTGGTCCAATACAGATCGGACGGCCTGTTCCAGTGTGGCAGCACCGTTATAGACACCCATGATGACAGAAATTAAAGGACGATTATCCATCATTCCCACCCCACGCTGAGCTGCTCGGTTTCCAGCTGCCGCTCGTAGGCCTGCCGGACCAGCAGATCAAAGTTGGCTTCGATCCCGGAAATCGTCGTTTTATACAGCTGCCGCAGGGCACGGATGTTGCCCTTTTCCGCAGGCACCTGCGCCGCCTGCGCCAGCTTCTGGACATACAGGCTCACCTGCGTCCGCTCGATGGGGGTCCCGTTCTTCTTGGTGAAGATCATGCCGGCGGTACGGCCATTGTCAGCCGCGTACCGCAGCAGGTCCTCCTGCAGGCTGGCCGGGAAGCGGATGATCTCCGTCTTTTCCCCGGACTTGATAAGCAATTGCCCCGACCGCACCGCCTCCACTGTCACGGACGGAATGTCCAGGACCGCGATGCCGGTGGTTGCAAACAGCTTCGTCAGCACGTAACCCCGCTCGTCCTCCAGGGACCGCGCCGTCTGGAGCATCCGGACGTACTCCCGCCGGGTCAGCTCCGCGGCGTTAGGCGTCCGGTGGAGCAGCGCCGGTGAAATTTTAATCGCCTCTGTTTTCAGCCGCCCCATGGTTCCTCCCTGTTCCGTTAGGACATAATTGTTGTTTAGCGGTATGATGGATAAATTCTTTCAAAAATACAAAATAAAGATAACACTTCCCCATAAAAAAGGCAAGTGTTACAGGCAATCTCTGGATGTACAATCGGGGCCGATTTCATTGATCTGAAACCGACCCAAGTGCATTTTGCAACTTTTCGCTCTGCAAGTTTCTTGCAGAGCTTATTTTTTTGCTAAATCGGGTGCGATTAGCAGAGAAAAGGTACAAAACAACAATTATGCCGTTGCTGCACCAATCCTAATTTGTCCAGCTGTCGGATGTACTCTTTTCCCGTGGACAGGAGATAAATCCGGGTCGTCTCGATACTGCTGTGGCCCAGCACATCCGCCAACCGCACCACATCGTGACAGGTGCTGTAAAACGACCGGGCAAACAGGCTGCGCAGGTTGTGGTGGTATACCTTCCCCCGCTCCACGCCTGCCAATCTGCACAGCTTTTTCATTTCGGCCCAGATCTGCTTCCGGTCCATTCCCGTACCGCTTTGGGTGATGAAGATCTCACCCGAGGCGATTTTTTGTTGTCTGGCATATTTCTGCAGCTTGCGGCACAGGCGGTTCGGCAGCAGGATCGTGCGGATCTTCCCTTTCAGCGCGATCTCCGCCGCCCCGGAATGGACTGCCTCCGCCGTGATATATTTCACCTCGCTGACCTGGATGCTTGGTGACCGCCCGACCATCCGCCCATTCCGCGAACTTCCGTAAAGAACGCAGGTATGCCTCAATGGTGGCCGGTTCCCGCTCACCGTGCCGCAGATAGGATTCAAACTTCTCCATTTCCCGCCGGGTCAACTGCATCTTTTTTCTCATGGCGCGCCTCCCAAATTCGTGTTCCTTCCATTGTACCAACAACATCCAGAAAACGCTCAAAAATCTGGACGCGCACCCTATCTCGGCAGAAATGCTGTAATACGCCCAAAATCAATAGATACAAAATGGGTATTATGGCAATTATATTGCCCCATATTGGGTTAATTATCAAGTGTCAGGGAGAGATTTTCATATTGAAAATTCCATGCGGCGCAGGATATTCAGCAAATGAACTGCTGCCCGAAAAACCGGGATGCAGGAGCAGAATGCTGTCTTTAACAGAGTTGATAATCACCGCGGAAAAATGTATAATTGAGAAAGTAAAGAAGGGAGGAACATACGATGGACACATTAATTGAGCTGTATGATGAACGTGCCATTGAAAATATTCTGGCTCCGGACATGTTCCGCCCCCAACGTATTATCTACCTCTGCCCCGGTGAAATTACGCAGGATCGAAAGCGGCAGGAGAAACTGGAAGCCTTTTTCCGCCGCCGCGGCTGGACGCCTGAACTCATCTTTATGGAGACAAGCTTATTTAAAGCAGACCGCATCCTTCGCCAGCTGCTTGCCATTGGCGAGAAATACCCGGACTGCGCGCTGGATGTCACCGGCGGCAGCGATGCCGCGCTGTTTGCCGCGGGTATGTTCACTGCTCAGACAGGCGCCCCTGCATTCACCTACTCCCGAAAAAAGAATCGTTTCTACGACATCTCGGGCGCCGGTTTTGCCGATGACCTGTACTGTGACCTCTCCTATTCCGTAGAGGACTTTTTCTTAATGGCAGGCGGAACACTGCTCCCCGGACGTGTGGATAACGGGATCCTCTCCAAGTATCTGGAGGATTTTGATCCCTTCTTTTCGTGCTTTCTGCGCTTCCGGCGTGATTGGACGGATATTATTTCCTATATTCAAAGAATATCTCCTGCAGAATACGGTCAGATACCCCCGCTGTTCGTCCAAGGGAACTACACAGTAAAAGGCGATCACGGGGCCAGGAATTCCGCCAATGAAGCTGCCCTGCAAGAGCTTGCACGGATCTACTTTATTCAGGACCTCACGATCATGCGGGATGAGTCGGTTTCCTTCCGCTTCCGGGATCAGAATACCAGAGCATGGCTTCGTGATGTCGGCAGCGTTTTGGAGCTGTACGCTTACAAGGCCTGCATCGATACCGGTATCTTCAACGATGTGATCAGCAGCGCAGTTGTGCGTTGGGATGACACGGTAGGGCACGGCAGCGTTTCCAATGAGATCGATGTCATGGCCGCACGTGGTGTCATTCCTCTGTTTCTCAGCTGCAAGGCCTGCGATATCAGGACCGAGGCGCTCAATGAACTTGCGATCCTTCGGGATCGATTTGGAGGGAAAGGCGCGAAAGCTGCGATCATCAGCACGGAACCCTGTAATGCAGCCGCCCGGCACCGTGCCGCTCAGCTTGGTATTGCTGTCATCGATCTTGAGGAACTAAAAAGCGGCCAGATCGTACACCGATTGAAGGTCATTATGAAAGCGCAGAAAGCTTCATTCTGATGGGCACCTTTGACGCGCTCATGGAATAGCACATCTTAATGCGCATTACTACGCAAGTTAAGGGGTAGTTTGGCCGTATATTGTGTTATTGTTATGAAGAGGCTGTGATGATTATTGCACCCTGCTGAGGGTGCTGATGCTTCTGTTGTCATGCCTAAGAGTGTTGTGGTACGCTCATCTTTTCTGGAAACCTGACAATCAAGCAAGCCATATAAATGTTGAAGGCTGTGGTCGCTGTGGGTGATCACAGCCTTTTTGTATATTTCTCCCTTGCGGCAACCGCAAGTTTACAGAGCCTGTGCCGGATGGTAGAATAAAGCTGTATTTAATGTCTGCTGAATAATTGAAAAATCCTTGCGGTGCAAGCTGTTGAGGCTGATTTTTGATATAATAAGAGTATCGAAAAACGCAAGAATCAGGCAAAAACCTTGCACTTGGAGGACAGCTATGTATCGTTACAGTAATGGACAGATCAGTCTGGCGGATTTCAAGCAGCCGGTTGGCATGAATCTGAAGGAAAGCAACCGTTGGGTGAAGAAAGCCCAAACGATCCCCTGGCTGGAGATTGAGAAGCGGTACGCCGCTCTGTTTACCAACCGCATGGGCAATGTAGCCAAGCCGCTGCGGCTGGCTCTGGGCGCCTGCATCATTCAGGCAGAGTATGGCTATTCTGACGAAGAGACTGCGCTTCAGATTTAGGAGAACCCGTATCTGCAGTACTTCTGTGGGTATCCCGGCTATGATGATGAAAAGCTGCCCTTTGCCCCATCTTTGATGGTGTACTTCCGTAAGCGGTTGACGCCGGAAGTGTTGGGTGAGATCAACGAGATGATCGTGCGGGACGCAAAGAATCGTCAGGAAAAAGAGGTCAAATCCAAGGATGACGGTGATGACTCTGATGACCACCCGGGAGCTGGAGGAACCAGCGGCACTATGATCGTGGACGCCACCTGCGCGCCGTCCAATATCCGTTATCCCCAGGACGTTTCCCTGCTCAACGAGGCCAGAGAAAACGCCGAGAAGATTCTGGATGTTCTCCATGATTCCGCAGATGGGAAGAAGCCCCGGACTTACCGCCAGCGTGCCCGGAAAGATTACCTGAAATACACCAGATGCCGCAAGCATACCGCACAGATGACCCGCAAAGCAATTGGAAAACAGTTGACTTATGAGCTGGTCCGCTGTGGAACAGTCCGCAGCATTCGGATCGGTAAGCAGCTCCGCATTCCCAAACAGGCACTGATCGACTACCTGTCAAGCGTTGACTGACTGCCTCGCCAGATTTCACAATTTGTTCGATTGACCGCTTGCCGCGCAGGGAGTATCATGAAGCCATGATTTTCTCTGCGCGGCGAAAGGAGGATTTTTCATTATGCCGCGCAAACCAAAAGTAACCAGACGAGGAAAAAACGAGGGCAGCGTCTACCGTCGCAAGGATGGAAAATGGGTCGGCCAGGTGACAGTCGGATACCGGCCGGACAATGGCAAGCCCATTCGGAAATACACCTACGCAAACACCCGGGAGGAAGCCGCCCGTTGGGTGGCTCTGACGCTGACCACAGAACTGGATAAAGAGACTCATCCGATTTCAGAGGATCTGATCTTGAAGGACTTTCTCCACAAGTGGCTCACCACCTTCAAGGTCCATGAGGTATGCAGCAGGACAATGGAGCTGTATTATTCCAGTGAGCGGCTGCACATCGTTCCGGCCCTGGGCAACTGCACCCTGGATGCGGTGACACCGCTGAAGGTCCAAACGTTTCTGTATCAGCTGCAATCGGAAAAGCAACTGTCCAACCGGACGATCTCGCTGATCCGCAGCGTGCTGATCCAGATGTACGACTATGCCATGGAGCTTCGACTGGTGGAGAGCAATCCTGCCCGCAATACAAAGCTACCCAGACAGCCCCGGAAAGCGGGGGAAGAGGAGAATAAGGTCCTCCCCATTGCACAGCGGGAAGCCCTGCTGAAAGCCGCCGCAGAGGATCCCATTATGAGCCCGGCCATCACAACGCTGATGCTGCCAGGTATGCGGATTGGGGAACTGCTGGCCCTCCAGTGGAAGCACGTGGACTTCGAGGCCAAGACCATCACCATCCGGCAATCCCTGACCCGGGAGTTGACCTTTGACGAGGACGGCAAGACCCAAAGAATGGTGGATGCTCTGGGAGCCACAAAGACGCGGACATCGCAGCGGGTCATTCAGGCACCGGACCTGGTGCTGACACGGCTGCGGGAATGGATGCGGTATGTGGCTACGCTGAAAGGCGGTCTCAAGGTATTGGTTCCAGAGGGCTTCATCTTCATCAGCACCCGCACCATGGGGATGCGGACGTACTCCGGTTTCCGGGCCAGCTACCGCCACTTCCTGGAGCGGAATGGCTTTGAAGCGGAGGGGCTGAACCTGCACAGGTTCCGCCACACTTACGCCTCCATGCTGCTGGAGCAGGAGATCAACCCGAAGATCGTGCAAAAGCTGCTGGGCCACCGGGATGTCAGTACCACGCTGGGGGTCTATACCCATGTGGTGCCGGAGGTGTTCTCTGGCGTGACGACAGCTGTGAACGACGCATCCGAGAAACTACTGGCGGGGACCTACACGCCGAAAATGAACGAGACGCAAGTCCGCGATCAACTGCGGCAGCTGGACCCGCTGCTATCCGAGGACGTGGAGATCAAGGTGCGCTACGCTTAAAAAGCCGTACAGCTTCATACAGCTGCAGACCTAAAATCCCCCAATATTCCGTAACACAAGCCGGGAAATTGTCCGCAAACCGTGGACATCAAAAACAGGCATAAAAAGTTGGAATCCCTTGCAGCACAATGACTACAAGGGATTCCGAATGGTGGAGACTACTGGACTCGAACCAGTGACCTCCTGCGTGTGAAGATGCGTCGAGGGCGGAAAGAACGAGCTATCCTGTCCTTTCCGCCCCTTTTGGCTCAAAATGATTTGCTGTCCGCTCCGTTGTTTCCGTTGTCTACTACCTGCCCCAATTCCAGTCTGGGTCACGGTTTGGGTCAAGCGCTCAAATAGCCTCTCGCAGAGGATCTTCGACAGCCGGACAATGATCATACAATTCACAGGGATCAAGGTCGATGCAGGTGCAGGGGTCTCTGGTACCATCCAGATCCCAAGCGACAGCATCGTTCAATACAGTCAGACAATTCCGAAAGTTTTCCCCATCCTGGAGCGGAGCAAATACGCCGCCTTTTTCCAATAACGGCTTTGCATCCAACAATCGAATGAAGCCATCCAGAAAATAGACATAGACTGTAAAATCGATTCCCGCGACAACCTGGACGACTTTGGGAATCATCAAAACACACTCCCTTCTCTCAAACAAGCGGGGCAATGCGATTGAGGGGCTTGGCATCCTTGGAAAGCTCCCAGTTCTGCATGAGTTCGTCACGATGTAACTCGCACCATGCCAGAATCAATTTCAACTGGCGGGAAGGTAAGGCACCCCGAATCACATAACCACCCTGAATGTCTACCAATGCTTTGTTCCCGGCGTACTCTGCATGGAAGTGCGGCGGATTGTGGTCGCTATAAAACGCTATAAAACATTGTGATACGAATTCCATAAAACAAACTGACTTCGGGCATACCGTAAGCACCTCCCAATTCGAATTTAATATACCATAAGGATAAGAGAAATAAAAGGTTTTTCTCTGCTTTGATTAGAAACGTTATAACTTTATTGCGGTTATTTAGGAAAAAGACTACAGACTATATTTTTACAGATGGGCAATGATCCCGCTCCTTTTCGCAATTCTGCTGATTTCAGCTTGTTTTACCGTAATTCTGACATATGATTTGTGATCTTCTCAAAATAGCCAGTCATTCAGTAGGCTCTATATAGAATACAGATGCAATTCGAAAACAGTTCAAGTTTAGTACAACTTTAGTTCAAAAACAGTCTTAATGGGTTGCCTTTCCCAAAACAATTGTGTCTATAGCAGGCTTTAGGATTTTTACAAACTTCTGTAACAACGCACCTGACAGCATAATTGTTGCAACCGTGCAAATTCCAACAGTACCTCCTAAAATCCACCCAAACAAAACACATATCACATCTAATATGATTCTTACATTTTGAATGGGCCATTGATTTTTATGTACAAAAGCAAACGTTAAAGCTTCATAGGGTCCTTTTCCAAAGTCCGCAAGGGAATAAAGTGCTGAACCAAAGCTGAATATGACAAGTCCACATATCATAATAAGAAAATTCACCATTTTTGAGCTGCTATAATGCAAAAACGGGGCAAATAAATCGATGCAAAAACTATAGACCACTTGATACAGTATCGTCCCTATATGGATTTGCCTTCTGTCATAAAACCAGCAAAAGACCACCATTGCCGCGGCAATGATCAACGATGCCTGCCCAATGGTTATACGGATTGTCTTTGCCATCCCCTGCCATAATACCGCAAGTGTTGCGGAACCAAAACCGGCATAAATTGCTATATCCAATCCGAATGCAGCAATTACTGTTCCTACAATGACAGTCAAAAGTCTTAATATCATCTTTTTACAAGACATATTATTCTATCTCCCCTTTATCCGGGCGTATTCCTGCTCCGCGCCGCCTTTCGGCTCTTTTTTCATCAGGGATGCCGCCGTGATCACCGTCAGCACGGACTCCGTCACCATGCCGGAATAGGAACGCACCGCAATGACATACACCAGCCACGAAAGGCCGCTGACAATGCCCGCGCCCTGTATCACCCGCTTGTTGGACTGGAAGAAGGGCAGCAGGGCCACCAACGATGCCAAAATAGGCAGCAGCGTCACTGGCGTTTCGTAGGTTAACACAGCAATCAGCAGGAACACCGCTGCGATGGGCATCGCCGTGGCGACCTTGTTCCAACGAAACCGCTCCTGTAATAGGAAAAGCATCAACACGATAATTTGAAAAAAGCTACATACTGCACCGGACAGGGCGTGAAGTAGTGCATAATGGATGGCAAAAATCAAATTGGCAACTACCTGCCACAGCAAGATCATGCGCTTGTCCTTCTGCCAGTAGCTGAGTCCCATAGTAATTAATGCACCAAAGCCGATCATCTGATAAAGCACATTCATTCGTCTGTCCTCCCATGAAAAAAGCCACGCACCCAGCAAGGGTGCGTGGCGAAAAATGGATGCGATATTCCAGAAAAATCTACACAAATTTTGGAATTATATTTTACCATAGTAAAGGCTCACTTGTCAATCCGCAACAAGAATGATCCCTTTTACCTTTTGTGTTGATTTAGGCCCATAATCACACCCCATCCGTCATTTTGACGAAACTCTAAGCATAGCAAAAGCAAGGTGTATTTCAACCTTGCTCCTATCGGAGAATATGTGCTATTCAGTCCAACAAATTGGAATCTGGCGGTTATTCGCCATATACGATTAAGACCGTTTTTCCATCATAATCAAGATACTTCACGTCATCCACTAAAACCCTGGGAGTTTGAACTGGAGATACTCAGCAAATCTCCAAAAGATACTTCCGAAGTGCTTTGAGGCCGACATGATTTTTATTTTCCTGCAGGCAGACAAAACTAAGGCTCTCCTCAAATGGCGGCCACAGGGGGACCGCGCAGACTCCGTAGTATTCCGCAAATGATTTGGGACCCAGGATGATGCCTGTTCCATTGCGCACCATGTCCATGGATGTTTCTACGCCATCAAGACGGTACGTTCTACCGGGGACAACCCCGTGCTTTTGGAGCGCTCTTTTTAAGACCTGTGCTTCCATGAAGTCCTGCGGGGCGGCAATAATCGCACAGCCTCGCAGATCCTCAAAAGAAGCATGGGCCTGTTTTGACAGGGGACTTCCGTGGCTGGTGAGGACGCACTGGGGCTCTCGGATCAATTCACAACGGAAAAAGCGATGGAGATCCGGGCGGGTCTCTGAAGAAGATAAGTAATTCAGCGCCAGATCAATATCGCCGTTTTTCAAATCCTCCAAAAAGTTTTCGCAGGACTGGATGAATGTGGGTTCTATATGGGGATACCGCTCGAAAAAAGCCATGATTTTCGGGAACAATCCGTTGGAGAAGACCCGCGGCCCCAGATAGATGCGCAGATGCTCCCGGTTTTGCTGGCTCAGGCGGGCATTGATTTCCTGCAACTGTGCCCATGACTGCTGTACTAGCCTGGCCCCATCACAGAATTCTTCCCCCGCAGGCGTCAGGGAGACACCCTGTGCTGTACGGTAGAGCAGGGAAAAGCCCAACTCACTTTCCAGCTTTTTGATTTGCAGGGAAATGGCTGGCTGCGAGACGAACAGTGCTTCTGCCGCCTTTGAAATACTGCCGTGATCGGCCACGGCCAGAACATATTGAAGCTGTGTGATGTTCAGATCGGTTCGCCTCCTGGGTATTTGAGTTGCTTATACCCCTATTTTAACTTGACATTTCTCAAAGCGCAATATCTGTCTTAAAATAAAGGGGAAAGAAGGGCGTGAGAGAATGCTGATAGGTTCCATAGTCAATGTTGCGGCTATTTTGGCCGGTTCAACAGTAGGGCTGCTCCTTCGATGGGGCATCCGACGGTTTTCAGCTCTGTTTTCCGCTGGCAGCGGCCAGCTGGGAGAACGGCTGCAAAGCATCATCATGCAGGGACTGGCGCTATGTACGACCTGCATGGGGATCAGCGGCTCGCTGAAGGGACAGAACAGTCTGATCATGATTTTGTCCATGGTCATCGGTGGGTTGATCGGAGAACTGCTGGATCTGGATGGGGCGATGAAGCGGGCAGGAGACTGGGTGCAGGAGAAAATGAGCCGGTTTGGTTCAGAGGGCGAAACATCTACGATTGCAGAGGGTTTTGTCACTGCCAGCCTGTTGTACTGTGTCGGTGCCATGTCTATTGTAGGTGCATTGAACAGTGGTCTCATGGGAGACCATGATATGCTGTTTGCAAAATCACTGTTGGACGGGACGGCATCGATCATTTTCACCGTGTCGCTGGGGGTGGGGGTCCCGTTATCCGCCATCGCCGTATTTTGCTACCAGGTGCCGATCACACTGGCGGCGGCTGTACTGGCGCCCTTTCTCGGGGAAAGCGTCATTGCGGAGATGACCTGTGTGGGTTCCCTTCTGATTTTGGCCATCAGCCTGAATCTGCTGGGCCTGACAAAAATCAAGATCATGAATCTGATTCCCGCAATTTTTCTGCCGATTTTTTTGTGTCGGTTCTTTTAATCTCCTTTGGCACTCCTTGTATGGCCTTGGCAGATGTTCCACGCCATTTGCCCATGCCAAGCAGAAGCGCATAGATTTCCAGAGTCGCAGAACGGCCAGCATTTTGCTGGCCGTTCTGCATTTTTGACCATGGATACCTGCTGGGACTTTTCTTGAAAAGCTGCGTTTTGGCAGCGCCCTCAGGATACGCCTGCGTACGCGCAGCTCTATAAGTGCCGAAAGGAAACCATTGAACGGGTCTTCGCGGACGCCAAGGAAAAACACGCGATGCGTTATACGCAATACAGAGGCTTGGCTTAGGTGACGAACTGGGTGAAGCTTAAGTTTGCTGTCATGAACTTGAAAAAGTTGGCCACATGGAAATGGAGGAATCTGTTGCCCTCGTTTTGCTTTGCTGTTTTTTCGCTCATATATGTTCGAGATCCAGTCTGCTCCTGAGTACAGACCGGGTTCCTCGACAGACTGAAACCGGGAGTGGCATAGCCGCTCCCGGTTTGTTTATCGCTTGTCCCCCGGCTTGAAGATCAGGGCCATCACCACGGCGGAGACTACCGCTGTGGTGATACCGCCTGCTGCGGCGGACAGTCCGCCGGTGAGGGCGCCTAGCCAGCCCTGCTCCGCCACCGACTTTTCAACGCCCTTGGCCAGCGCGTGGCCAAAGCCCGTCAGGGGCACCGTGGCCCCGGCTCCGCCCCAATCTGCCAATGGCTGATACAGACCCACGGCACTGAGGAACACGCCGGCGACCACATAGCCCGTCAGAATACAGGCGGGGGTCAGCCGGGTGCGGTCAATCAGAATTTGCCCCACGGCGCAGAGAAGTCCACCGCAGAGAAATGCGTTAAGATATGCCATACGCCCTACCTTTCCGTGCTGACGCACACCAAAGGTTACAAATGCGGCATTGGCAAATCGCACATCCGTTCTATAAAATGGAATTGCAAATGAATACAGTGAAGGACGGTGGAATAAACTATGCGGGATTACAAGGCGAACACATTCCAGATGAATAATTCAATTTTTCAATTTGGACTAACGCCAATCCAGTTTGTAGTCTACAGCAACTGCTCATACAGAGATTTCATCGTAAGTGCCCGAAGGACGATCTCCTCCGCAGATGCAGACAGCCTATCAGACATGAGATACTCAAATATATCCCCGTCCTCCTCCGGGATCGACAGGTCATAGACCGAGAAGAAATGCGTGGGATACACTAAATCCATCAAGCCAGGCAGTGCGTGTTCAAATCCTCTTGTGTGTGATAAGCCATACCAATAAGCGGACTTCAATTTATTGGGCGATTTCTCAAACTGTCCCATAACGAACATTGCACCGCGCTCTCCGAGTTCTGCAGCCTGCTGATACATGCGGATTGCATCATTCACATTACGCTCAGTGCCCTTTCCGGTCATATGCCAAAGTGATATCTTTCATTGCCTATCTGAGACTGGTTTGGTATAATCATGAACAAGACATATCAAGAAAAAGGCAGTCAGGTTTGAAAGGAGTGCAAGATGGGCGAATTATCTACGATTAAGAATCAAGCGCTTACTGAGCGGATAGAAGAACGGCTTTTCCAGTATATTCTCGATGAAAAGCTGCCAATTGGAACCAAACTGCCGAATGAATACCAGCTGGCAAATCAGTTTAATGTCAGCCGGGGAACGATTCGCGAAGCGGTAAAGCTCTTGGTCTCCCGCGGAATCTTGAATGTTAAGCACGGTTCCGGTACTTACATTTCCGCGACAACGCCAGTTCAAGATGACCTTCTGGGTCTGAAAGCGGTTGAGGACAAGTTCCAGCTGGCATTGGATCTGACGGATGTGCGATTGATGCTGGAGCCGGGTATCGCTGAAATGGCGGCGCTTAATCGGACCGATGAGGAAATTGAGCTCTTGGTGAAATACTGTGACGATGTTCGAAAGAAAATAGAAGCCGGCGAGGATTATTTGAATGAAGACGTCATATTCCATTCCCATATTGCCAAGTGTTCTCACAATATGGTGGTAAAGCCCCTGATGCCCATTATTGATGCAGCAGTCATCCTGATTGCCAATATCACTCGTAAGGAACTCCTGGAGGCAACCATTGTGACCCACGATCAGGTGGTAAACTGCATTATCGATCAGGATTCCATGGGCGCACGGGCTGCCATGTCCATGCATCTGGCCCTGAACCGAAATGTCATCAAACAGGAATACAAAAAAAGTCAAAAGCAGAAGTCAAATCAGATCAATTAAGTCAAACCAAATCAATTGGGAGCCATTTCAAAACGATTGTAGTTTTGAAATGGCTCCTCTTGTTTTGCATGAGCGGTAATCGTGTGGGTGTCGGTTCTGATTCTCAAAAAACCGCCTGCGCTTTAACTCACCAAAGTCATCCGATGACTTTTTTAAAAGAAAGCCGAAATAGACTTTGTTTTAAGCGAAAGATAGCTGATTTTCCACGCGCTTTTATGCAAAATCAATAAGAGAATCTGTTTTTTGGCCGAAAAAGTAGAAATGATTTCGGATAACTTGTAACGCCAATATTCAAAATTTATAATGAAGACATCAGGAAAATATGAAGAATCGCTTATTTTTCCGGGGAGCCGGAGCACCGCCTTTGCTTCTCATGATGTATTTCAGTCGGGCTGCTTTTTCGTGTTCCAGCGGTGCAAGGTGCCTCTCATGAAACAACTGAAACAACATCCGCGCTGCGGAAAAATATGAATTAGGGAAGTGTGGTCATCATGAAAATTACTGCTGTCAACACCTACTATGTCCGTCCCAGATGGGGCTTTGTGGAGATTGAGACCGACGAAGGCTATACCGGTTGGGGCGAAGCCGTTCTGGAAGGCCATGCAGATGCTGTCCTGGCCTGCGTGAACGAGTATAAGCCCTACCTGATCGGCCAGGACCCCTCCCGCATCGAGGACCTGAACGCAACGATCTATCGTGCCGGTTTCTATCGCGGCGGCGGCGTCCTGATGAGCGCCTTGTCCGGCATCGACCAGGCTCTGTGGGATATCAAGGGCAAAGTGCTCAATGTTCCCGTTTATGAGCTGATGGGCGGCAAGTGCCGTGATAAGATCCGTGTTTACTCCTGGATTGGCGGCGACCGTCCTGCTGATACCGGCGCAATGGCCAAAGAGCGCATGGACGCCGGCTTCAGCGCCGTGAAGATGAATGCCACTGAAGAACTGCAGATGATCGATACTTATGAAAAGGTCGACGCCGTTCTGGAGCGTGTGGCCGCCATCCGCGAGGCCTGCGGCAAGTATTTCGGAATCGCCATCGACTTCCACGGTCGTGTGCATAAGCCCATGGCAAAAATCCTCGCCAAGAAGCTGGAGGAATTCGATCCCATGTTCATCGAAGAACCCGTGCTGTGCGAGAACATGGAGTGCTTCAAGGAAATCGCCGCTTGCTGCAACATTCCTATCGCCACCGGCGAGCGTCTGTTTACCAAGTACGACTTCAAGCGCCTGCTGCAGGCCGGTGGTGTGGATATCATCCAGCCGGACCTGAGCCACGCCGGCGGCATCACGGAGGTCAAGAAGATTGCCTCCATGGCCGAGGCCTATGATGTTGCACTGGCTCCTCACTGCCCCCTTGGTCCCATTGCCCTGAGCGCCTGCCTGCAGGTGGACGCCACCAGCTACAACGCGGTCATTCAGGAGCAGTCCATCGGTATCCACTACAATGTGGGCAAGGAGGTTCTGGATTACGCGCTGAACCGCGAGGACTTCCGTTTCGAGAACGGCTTTGCGAAGATGCCCACCAAGCCCGGTTTGGGTGTTGAGGTCAACAAGGCCCTGGTCCTGGAAGAAAACGCAAATCCCCACCAGTGGAAGAACCCCGTCTGGCGTCACGCTGACGGTTCTGTGGCTGAGTGGTAATTGCCCTTCCGAATTGATCTGATTGCGCGGCGCGCAGAGGCGGACAGATATGATGATTGAAGCGATCCATCTGACAAAACAATATGGTACTGCCAAAGCGCTGTTCGACGCGAACTTTTCGATTGAAAAAGGTGAGATCGTGGGATTTCTCGGCCCCAACGGAGCCGGGAAATCCACCACGATGAATCTGCTCTGCGGTTATCTGACCCCGTCGTGGGGGCAGGTCCGAATCGCTGGCGTGGATATGGCAGAGAACCCCCTGGAAGCCAAGCGGCATATCGGCTATCTGCCGGAGATCCCCCCTCTGTATATGGACATGACAGTGGCGGAGCAGTTGGAATTCGCCTGTGAGCTTCGGGGCCTGCGGATGAAGAAGCCCGAAATGCAGGCATATATTGACAAGCTCTGCGCACGCACGCAGATATTGGATACCCGGGACCGGCTGATTCGGAACTTGTCCAAAGGCTATCGCCAGCGGGTGGCTGTGACGCAGCTGCTAGTAGGTGAGCCGGAGATTCTGATCCTGGACGAGCCGACTGTGGGGCTGGACCCCCGGCAGATCCGGGAATTCCGGGATTTGCTGAGTGACCTGAGCAAGGAGCACACCATCATTCTCTCCTCTCATATTCTTTCGGAGATCAGTTCCGTATGCAGCCGCATTCTCGTGTTTTGTGAGGGAATGCTCATTGCGGACGGCCAGCCTCAGCAGCTACAGGAGCAGTTGTCCGGTTGCCGTATGCTGGAAGTGGAGATCAGCGGTGATACCGAAGGCGTGTGCGCCTTGCTCCGCGGCATTCCCGAGGTGCTTGCGGTCAAGGGAGATGGAAACGGCACGTATCAGGTCTCCCATCGGGCAGGCACGGATATCCGCAGTTCCCTGTACCGGGCGCTGCGCGCTACCGACTATGATTTGCTGATGATGAAGCCGGAGGAAGTTTCGCTGGAGAGCTTGTACCTCCGCATTACCGAAAACGAACAGGAGACGACAGAATCATGAGTGCTGTGTATCGCAAAGAGATGCGTCAGTACTTCCACTCCGTCATCGGATATGTGTTTCTGGCCATCTTCCTCTTTATTAACGCGTTTTATTTTCTGTTGCAGAATCTGCTGACCCGCAGCGGCGACATCACGGACTATTTTCAGGCGACTATCACACTGGAGATGTTCCTGATGCCCATGTTGACCATGCGGAGCTTTTCGGAGGAAAAAAAGCAGAAAACGGATTTGCTTCTGTACACCATGCCAGTGGACTGTGGGCATGTAGTCCTGGCAAAGTTTTTGGCAGCAGAGAGCATGTTCCTGCTGGGGCTGGCAGTAACGCTGGCATTTCCTGTGATTCTGGCACTGTGCGGCAGCGTGCAGGTTTGGATCACGCTGGGCAATTATATCGGTATCATTCTGCTGATGAGTACCTTTATTGCCATCGGTATCTTCGTTTCCGCCCTGACGGAAAACCAGATCGTCTCAGCGATCATTTCCTATGTCTTAATTTTTGCGCTATGGTATTCCTACGGCCTTGGCTCCGCCATTCAAAATCCGGTGCTGCTGGCGCTTTTTAACAAGCTGTCCCTGATGCAGATGTATTATGAACTGGCTTTGGGCATCTTGAATCCTGCGGCGATTGCTTTGAATCTGGCCATCACTGTCATTTTCCTGCTTTTGACTACCGCGGTTGTGCGGGGAAAAAGAGGGTGAGCGCTATGGAACATCAGAGAAGAGCCAACAGCGGCGTCATCCCTGCGGAGGTGCAGCGCCAGCGGCGGAGAGAAAACCGTCTGCGGATTGCCTGCCTGCTTCTGACCATCGCCGTGATTTTTGGCATGTACAGTGTTGTCAGTGCGGCGACAGAACGTTTTTCCTGGAAGCTGGACCTGACGGAAGACCAGGTGTTCCGCCTGACGAATACGACCAAAAGCATTCTCTCGGAACTTGAGGATACGGTAACCTTTACATACTGTAATGACCGCTCCGATGCAGATACCAACCTGAAGGAGGTCCTCAGCCGCTACGCTTCTGCGTCTTCCAGAATCGACGTCGCGTATGTGGACCTGGACGCCAATCCCGCCCTGGTAGAGACCTATAACCAAAAAGGAATTGAACTCAGCCCTGACGGGGTTCTGGTGACCTGTGGCATTCAGTCCCGCTTCATTCCATGGAGCGAGCTATATGAGATTCGCACCACCTCTGGCGGAGACGGCAGTCAAAGCTATGCGATTACCGGACTGAAGGCTGAAACCATGCTGACCTCTGCCGTTGTGGCAGTCAGCGGGCAGGATTGTCCCGGAGTCGCTTTTACAGCAGGTCACTCCGAGGATGACAGCGATGCCCTGCGAAATCTGGTGGCAAACAGCAACTACGAAGTGTCTCAGGTGGTGCTGGGTGTGGACACCATTGATGAAAACGTGGAAGTGGTCGTCATCGCCGGTGCCAAGCGCGATTTCTCCGAGGCGGAACTGGCAGTCCTGGAGGCATTCATGGACCGCGGCGGCAACCTGTGCGTATTCCGTGATCCGGAAATCAACAGTCTTCCCAATCTGGACGGTTATCTGGCTGAATGGGGTATCGCGGTCACAGATCAGGTCGTCCTGGAGCCTCGCCAGCAAATGGACAGTCCGCTGAACATCATCCCCAATTTCGGTGTCAGTATGATTAACGTCTATTTCTCCGAACATTCCACCTATCTGGTGTTGCCGGAGTGCAGGGCACTGGAACTGACCAATGCAAATGCCAGCATTACGAATACGGTACTGCGGTCCACGTCTTCTTCCTATGCGAAGAATTTTCTGTCTATGAGCTCTCTGACACAAAGTGCGGAAGACGCAGTCGGCCCCTTTACTGTGGCCGCTACCGGTGAGCGCAGCTTTACAAATAGCGCCGGTGAGTCCGATACACAGTATGTATTCGCTGTGGCCTGCACAGGCTTTTATCAGGACAGCTACCTGAAAACCGGAAGTCTTGGCAACGCCGATTTGGTACTGCAGGTGCTCTCCCATATGACGGACAACGAGGTAACGCTGAATATCCCGACAAAGAATCTGACGGCTGACAGCTTGTCTGTTTCCCGAACCGGGATCATGCTGTTTGCGGCTTTCTTCGTGGTAATACTGCCGCTGAGCCTGCTGCTGACCGGCGTTTGGGTGTTCCTGAAACGGAGGCACTCATGAGAGCAACGAAAAAAACATTGTTTGGGCTGATCGCAGCCCTGGCAGCCTGTATCGCAGCCACGCTGCTGCTGACCTTTGCGGGACGCAGTGAGACGGCGGCTGACCGGGCACCTACATATTACTTTACCAACTACGCCGCACCGGAGGAACTGTTGCTGGCCAGCCTGGAAAATGACACGGGCAGCGTGGTGCTTGCCGCGGCCAACGGCATTTACTACGCCGCAGGCGATGTCCAGCTGGCGGCTGACAGTGAAGAAGTGAAAAACTTCTTCGACACGATATATCGTCTGCCCATGAAGCGCTTGCTGGAAGGGGCGAATGCCTCTGATCCCCAGTATGGGCTTGTGGAACCCAGAGCTGAGGTCCTGTTGCAGGATACCAACCAGGATGGTGTGCTCTTCCGCGTTGGCAGTGCCACGCCGGACGGTGAAGGCTACTACGCCTGCCTGAGTGGTGATACACGGGTATTCATCATGGACCGCACCTACGCCCAGCAGTTTCTGAGCAATGTGGACCTCTTTTTCGACCTGGCTCTGTATCCCTCTCTGACTGGAGACGGTGTATGCAACCTGCGCGGCGTCGAAGTGCAGCGGAATGGAAAACCGGTTTATGCACTGCAGTTGTCCGCTGCTTCTCAGGACGGCAGCACGGCAGTATTATCCATGACATCCCCCTATTCTATGGCTTTGGGGATCACGCAGGCCAAAAATGAGATTCTGACTCCTCTGCGTGAATTGAAAGGGATACAGGTCATAGACCAACCCGAGGACCTGGAGGTCTACGCACTGGCAGACCGCAGCAACTTCTTCGCACTGACTTATGCGGACGGCAGTACAGCTGCCATTCGGGTGGGAAAACAGGAGGGTTCCGCGACATATGTCCTGCGGGAAGATACTGGCATGGTGATGCTGGTGCCCACAGCCAATCTCTCCTTCTTCTACGATACCGCACTGCAGGTAGTGGGACAGAATCTGGTCAATGTGTCCATGGGAAACCTGATGGCTCTGCAGATCGGAGACCATGTTTATCGGATATCCGGAACACCGCCTACGCTGAACGTAACGCTGGATGGCACGGAACTGCCTCTTGAGGAATTCCAGAACGGTGTTTACACCGTACTGAACCGCATCTCCCTTCAAGGTGAATGGGACGGTGCGGAACAGGGCGAGCCTCAGCTGGAGATGGTGATACAGACCGGATATGCTGATGAGACCTCACAAGTAACGACCTATTCCTTCTTTTTCCTGGATAGCCGCCGCTGTGGCGTGGCGGTAAACGGGCAACCCGCATTCCTATGCAGCCAGTCGGTTGTACAGCAGCTGATCGACACTGTTGGCTGAGAACAGCTACTCTTTTTCTGGTGATACGCCGCCGCTGCGGCTGTCATAAACTAAAAGAAAGGACTGCAAGCAAATCATGAGTGTTCTGAAGAAAATCAACGATGGATTGATGGCATTTATTAAGATCGTCTTGATCGGCGCCGGTACTCTGATGACCGCACTGGTGATCATGAACGTAATCTTGCGCTATGTCTTCAATTCCGGCCTTTCCTGGTCCGAAGAGGCCTGCCGCTTCCTGTTCATCTGGGTCACTTTCCTGGGTGCGATCCTGGCAAACGACGCTGCTCTCCACGGCGAGCACATGCGGATGGACTTCGTAGTGGAAATGTTCCACGGGATCCCCCGCAAGATCGTGGAGGTCGTCGCTCTGCTGTTGGTGCTGGTGATGCTCGGCACTTTGTTTAAGGGCGGCATTGAATTGGTACAGGGTACCTGGCCCATGCTGACTTCCGCGCTCCGCATTCCCAAGGGTGCAGTTTATCTCTGCGCCCCCATCGGTTTTGGCTATATGTTCATTCAGACGCTGGCAAAACTGGTGAAGATCATCACCATCAGCAGCAACGAACTGGAAAACGCAGGTAAGGAGGCTGAATAAGAATGTTAGCTGTATTTTTGATTGCCCTGTTCGGCCTGGTTATCATCGGTGTTCCCATTGCGTTCTCTCTGGTCGGCACCGGCTTCTTCATGATGCTCACGCAGGCTATGAGCCGCCCCACCGCATGGTCCGTCTTCACGCTGGCACAGAAGTTTGTCAACGGTACTGACAGCGTTCCCCTGCTGGCCATCCCCTTCTTCATGATCGCAGGTGAGATCATGACCCGCGGCGGTATTTCCCGTCGTATCGTTGATTTCGCTTACTCCGTGCTGGGCCGTTTCAAGGGCGGTCTGGGCTATGTGGGTATCCTGGCATCCATGATCTTCGCAGGCGTGTCCGGCTCCGCAGTGGCAGATACCACCGCAGTCGGCTCCATGATGCTGCCCATCATGGAAGGCGCCGGCTATGACAAGGGCAAGTCCACCGGCATCATCTGCTCCGCCGGCTGCATCGGCCCCATCATTCCTCCGTCCACCCAGATGATCTTCTACGGTGTCTGCGCCGAGGTCTCCGTTTCCGCTCTGTTCCTGGGCGGCATCGTCCCCGGCATCCTGATCGGCGTCGGTCTGATGATCGCATGGTTCTTCCATGTCCGCAAGCGTGACTATCCGGTGGGCCCCAAGACCAGCCTGTCCGGCATCTTTAAGGCTACCAAGGAAGCCTTCCTGGCGATCTGCCTGCCCGTGTTCATCATCCTCTGCATCACCACCGGCGTCGCTACCGCCACCGAGACCGCTGCTCTGGCCGTTCTGTACGCACTGATCGTCTCCGGCTTTGTGTATCGTGAGTTCAAGTTCAAGGAATGGCCCCATCTGATGATCAACGCCATGAAGTCCACCGCTGTCATGATGTTCGTCGTCGGTTCCGCCCAGGTCGCCGCCTACATGGTCACCACCTGTGCCATTCCCCAGCTGCTGGCAAAGGCCATTCTCTCCATGACCAACAGCCCCGTAGCTTATATGCTGCTGGTCAATCTGCTGCTGATCCTGGTCGGCTGCGTGATGGACTCCGGTCCCGCCATTATGATCCTGACTCCGATCCTGCTGCCCATCGCCAAGAGCTTCGGCCTGGATCCCGTGTACTTCGGTGTGGTCATGGTTGCCAACCTGTGCATCGGTCTGGCTACTCCCCCTGTCGGCAACGTGCTGTACTGCGGCGTGTCTCTGTCCAAGATCAAGCTGGCTGATCTGATTAAGGCCAGCCTGCCCTTCGTCGGCGTGATGTATCTGGTCCTGCTGATGATCACCATGTTCCCCGATCTGATCCTGTTCGTGCCCAATATGCTGGGCTGATAGCTCTCTTTGGAAATGTGCGGGTCATTCCATTCACCCGTTCATTAATATTTTACACTTAGGAGGAAACCACATGAAAAAGAAGATCCTTGCACTGTTGCTGGCTCTGTCCATGACAGCATCCCTGGCTGCCTGTGGTCTGGCCGGAACCACGGCCCCTGCAGAAAGCGAATCCAGCAAGCCCGCTGCCGAGACTCCCGCTGCTACCGAGACCACCGAGGTCGGCCCCTACAGCTCCTCTGCTGAGACTCAGGGCAAGACCAACCCCATCGTTGTGAAGGTTTCCAACGGTGCCGGCGAGACCTCTCCCGGCGTCAAGGCTCAGCTGTCCGTGTTCGCTCCCATGGTTGAGAACAACTCCAAGGGCAACATCGGCGTTGAGGTCTACTCCGGCGCTCAGCTGGGTGACGATACCACCGCTACCGAGATGGTCGTTGCCGGTCAGCTGGAGATCAACAACACCTCTACCGCTCCCCTGGTTGGCTATGTGCCTGAGCTGGGCATCTTCGACATCCCCTTCCTGTTCAATGATGAGGCCGAGGCTGACAAGGTCCTGGCTTCCGAGGTCGGTGACTACCTGAACGCCAAGCTGGCCGACAAGGGCATCATCAACCTGGCTTGGAACGAGAACGGCTTCCGTGAGCTGACCAACAGCAAGCGCGCTGTTGCTTCCGTCGCCGACGTTGCCGGTCTGAAGATCCGTACCATGGAGAACAAGTTCCATCAGGAGCTGTGGAACAGCCTGGGCGCTGCTGCCACTCCCATGTCTTCTTCCGAGCTGTACACCGCTCTGGAGCAGGGCACTGTTGACGGCGAGGAGAACCCCATCGCCAACTTCTACAGCTATCAGTTCCAGGAAGTCCAGAAGTACATCACCATGTCCAACCACATCTACAGCCCCTTCCTGTTCGATATGTCCAAGAAGATCTGGGACACCTATGACGCTGACACCCAGGCTATCCTGAGCGAGGCCGCCAAGGCTTTCGGCGAAGAGGAGAAGGCAATCAACCGTAAGGCCGCTGCTGAGAACCTGCAGTCCTGCATCGACGATTACGGCATTGAGGTCACCTATCTGACCGACGATGCCAAGGCTGAGTTCCTGGCCAAGACCGCTCACATTCAGGACATGATCGCCAAGGATACCGGCGCTGAGATCATGGACCTCCTGAAGGCTGCCAAGGGTTAATTCCCGCCATCGCAGTTTAAGCAGTCCGTTTACAATGAAGCTGGCCCGGCGCTTGCCGGGCCAGCTCCCAAAAACAACTTGGGTAGGGAGGCGTTTTTATGGAGCAGGAAGTCCGTTTGCAAAAAGCGGAGCAAATGTACACATACAGCTGCGACCATAACTTCGGCAAGGGCTTGAGCCGTGCCTGGGGTCTTAACAGCTTTCGTTTGGTGGAGCAGGCTATGGACGCGGATGAATTCGCCTATCTGACTTTCATCGGACTACATCGGTTTCACAGCATGTCCGCCCATCAGCGGAATTTCGCATACGCTTTCACCAACAAACGTATCATCATGGCCCAGATGCGGTCGTTCTGGCGCACCCGCACAGAAAGTGTCCCTCTGAACAAAATTCTAAATTTGTCTTTTGACAACGACTCTTCCATCGGCGTGGTAAAAATTATGTTGGCCAACGACGCGATCTGTGTGGGGATGGCCCAAGAGAGCGTTACCGCCCTGAGTCAAAAGATTACTGAACTACTGCCTTTGATTCAGGAATATGCCCAGCAACTGCCCGCGACAGATGATTGATTCCTTTTTCAGCGATTACCAATCTGCACAATTTTCCGGTATTGACCGGACTAAATTCAGAAAAGTTCCGGGGATCGCCCTGGTTTTGAAATTGACATAAGGAGAATGCTTATGGAACGCAGCAAAAAGTTTTTGACCGGTCTTGGCAACCAGTATTATCGTGCTACTTACAAGTCGATGGGTTTCACCTCTGATGATCTGACTCGTCCCATCATCGGCATTGCGAACTCCTGGAGTGAGTCCGACCCCGGCCACTTCAATCTGCGGCAGGTCGCACAGCGCGTCCGTGACGGTATCTACCGCGCCGGCGGTACCCCTGTGGAATTTGGCGTGATCGGCGGCTGCGACGGCATGGCAAACGGCCATGTCGGTATGCACTACATCCTGCCCCACCGCGAGATCATCGCCAACTCCGTGGAGACCATGGCGCAGATCAACCAGTTTGATGCACTGGTCCTGCTGGGCTCCTGCGACAAGATCGTCCCCGGTATGCTGATGGCAGCTGCCCGCCTGGATATCCCCTGCATCATGCTGCCCGGCGGCCCCATGGAAGGCGGCAAGGTGTTTGACGGCCGTGAATCCGACCAGACCTCCAGCACTGAGGCCTACGGCATGCTCTCTGCCGGCAAGATCACCGAGGAAGAGTATGTCTCTCTGGAAGATACCGCCTGCCCCGGCTGCGGTTCCTGCTCTTACCTGGGCACTGCCAACACCATGTGCTCTCTGGCTGAGGCCATGGGCATGACGCTGCCTGATGCCAGCCTGGCCCCCGCCACCTCCGCTCGCCGCCTGGCTCTGGCCGAGGAAACCGGCATCAAGATCATGGAGCTGGTGGAGAAGGAGATCACTTCCCGCAAGATCATCACCAACGGCAGCATCCGCAACGCCATCAAGGCCTGCATGGCTATGAGCGGCTCCACCAATGCGGTGATGCACCTGATCGCCATCGCCCACGAAGCTGAGCTGGATATCGACGTTCTGGCAGAGTTTGACGAGCTGTCCCGTACGACGCCGCAGATCGCCAAGATGAATCCTGCCTGCAACTACAACGTCATCGACTTCTTCAAGGATGGCGGTGTGATGCGCATGATGCAGAACATGACCGATAAGCTCCTTGATTACGATCAGATGACTGTCACAGCGCATACCATCGGCGAGAACATCGCCGCCCACAAGTATCTGTATCCCAATACTGGCCGCACCATCCGTACCGTGGATGATCCCTTTGGCTTCACCGGCGGCGTGGCCGTCCTGCGGGGCAATCTAGCTCCCAACACCGGCATCACCAAGCCCGGCGCCTTTGATAAGAGCCTGCATCATTTTGAGGGCGAGGCCATCTGCTTTGACTCTGAGGAGGAGGCCGAGGAGGCAATTCTGGCCGGCAAGGTCCATGATGGCCATGTCGTAGTCATTCGCTATGAAGGCCCCAAGGGCGGCCCCGGCATGCGCGAGATGTACAAGGCTATGAAGTACCTGTATGGCCGTGGCTTGGCAAAGTCCACCGCTCTGGTCACCGACGGCCGTTTCTCCGGCACCAACAACGGCTGCTTTGTCGGCCATATCTCTCCCGAGGCTTCCGAGGGTGGCACCATTGCTCTGGTGCATGACGGTGACCGGATCGTCATCGACGTTGAGGAGCGTTCTTTGAATGTTCTGGTCAGCGACGAGGAACTGGCTGCCCGCAGAGCCGCATGGAAGGCTCCCGCTCCCAAGTTTACCCGTGGCTGGCTGAGCCTGTACTGCAAGCTGGCAGGCTCCGGCGCCGAGGGTGCTGTCATGGACATGAAGAAGCTGGAGAACCTGTAATCAGCTTCCTGAATCGCCAATTATCAGAAAGCGCCGCAGCGGAGACGTTTTCTGACTATTCCTAAATTTCCTGTAATGGAAAAGGCCGCTGAAAAGCGGCCTTTTTCCATATTGAAAACCCTTTGTGTCAGCGGTATGTGGATAAAGCGTACGTTCGGCGTGCTCCGAATGCGCTATGCTGCCGCACACTTTTCAAACGGGATACTGGCACAAACGTTGTTTCCCGTTGTTGTACGATTACGCGAAAAATGATTTCCAGAATACGGAAAAGTATAGGAGGTTATTATGACTATCGCAGAAATCAAGGAACAGGTCGATAAAGAAAAAGTCATCGCCATTGTCCGTGGTGTCAGCACAGAAAAGTGCCTGAAGGTCGCAGACGCTCTGTATGAGGGCGGCATCCGTTTGATGGAAGTACCCTTCAATCCCAAGGATCCTTCTTCCGATGAGGAAACTGCCAATTGCATTGCTGCCATCGCCAAGAAGTATGCGGGCAAAATGCTGGTTGGTTCCGGTACGGTCCTGACCGTGAAGCAGGTGGAACTGACTGCTCAGGCCGGCGGCAGCTATACCATCGCCCCCAATACCAATGCTGACGTGATCCGCCGCACAGTGGAGCTGGGCATGGTGGCAATGCCCGGCGCTATGACGCCCACCGAAATCGAATACGCCCACGAGTGCGGAGCAGAGTATGTGAAGCTGTTCCCCGCCGCAAATCTGGGCACAGATTATGTCAAGGCGATCCGTGCACCTCTAAGCCACATCAAGCTGCTGGCCGTTGGCGGCGTCAGCGAGAAGAACTTCGCTGACTTCCTGAAGGTCGGCATGTCCGGTGCCGGCGTCGGCGGCAATCTGGCCAACAAGGCATGGATCGAAGCCGGCGAATATGAGAAGATCACGGAAGTGGCACGGCAGTTGGTTGAGATCGCGCATAATGCCTGATGAAGGCAACAGAATTCCGAAAAGGAGATAATGACTATGAAAATTGTTACTTTTGGTGAGATCATGATGCGTCTGAATCCCGAGGGATATCAGCGCTTTGTCCAGGCCGAGAAATTCGAGGCATCTTACGCCGGCGGCGAGGCCAATGTGGCCGTGTCTCTGGCTAACTACGGCATTGACGCCGCCTTCGTGACCAAGGTTCCCGCCCATGAGATCGGCCAGTGCGCGGTCAATGCGCTGCGCCGCTTTGGCGTTGACACCAGCATGATGGTCCGCGGCGGCGATCGCCTGGGCATCTATTTCGTGGAAAAGGGCGCTTCCCAGCGTCCCTCTAAGGTCATCTATGACCGTGCCAACTCTGCCATCTCTCAGGCTCAGCCCTCCGATTTCGATTGGAAGAGCATTTTCCAGGGTGCTGATTGGTTCCACTTCACCGGCATTACTCCCGCGCTGGGCGGCAACCTGCCCGAGATCTGCCTGGAGGCCTGCAAGGCCGCCAAGGAGATGGGTGTCACGGTCAGCTGCGACCTGAACTTCCGAAAGAAGCTGTGGAGTCAGGAGCAGGCCGGCGAGACCATGAGCAAGCTGATGCCTTATGTGGATGTCTGCATTGCCAACGAAGAGGATGCCAAAGATGTGTTCGGCATCGCTGCCGCTGACACCGACTTGAACACCGGCAAGATCAGCCACGAGGGCTACATCAGCGTGGCCAAGCAGCTGTGCGATCGCTTCCATTTCAAGAAGGTCGCCATCACTTTGCGGGGCAGCATTTCCGCTTCTGTGAACGAGTGGGCCGGTATGCTGTACAGCGATGGTCAGGCGTTTTTCTCCCCCACCTACCGCATTGACATCGTGGACCGTGTTGGCGGCGGCGACAGCTTTGGCGGCGGCCTGATCTATGCGCTGATGAGCGGCTACGAGAGCCAGAAGGCCATTAACTTCGCCATCGCAGCCTCCTGCCTGAAGCATACCATTGAGCACGACTTCAATCTGGTCTCCATTTCCGAGGTGGAGAACCTGGCCGGCGGCAATGCTTCCGGCCGTGTTCAGAGATAATATTTTTCCTTGCAGAGGCGTTTCATCTGATTTGTTGACGCCGATACAGAAGAAAGGAAGAAGAAAATTATGGGCAAGAAATACGTCGTGATGGACGGCAACACTGCCGCCGCCCATGTGGCCTATGCCTTTACCGAGGTCGCGGCCATCTATCCCATCACCCCCTCCTCTCCCATGGCGGAGAAGGTGGACGAGTGGTCCGCCAAGGGCCGGAAGAACCTGTTCGGCTCCACCGTGGACGTCATCCAGATGCAGTCCGAGGCCGGCGCCGCCGGCACCTGCCACGGCTCCCTG
>NZ_JBQKKR010000018.1:0-39741 GCF_052116665.1 Dysosmobacter sp. Sow4_B12
TTTTGACGCCCGGTCCGTTTCGTATCTCAGCAACTTTTTTAGTTTACCATACCGTTTCAGCTTTGTCAAGAACTTTTTTCGAAAGTTTTTCGACTCAACCGCTTCGTTATGGCCGCCGCCGCGCTCACCGCGCTGACAGCTTTGTTAGAATACCAAACCTTCTCCCGTTTGTCAACACCTTTTTCCCCTTTTTTCGAAAAAATATCAGCCGCGGGAAATTCCGCGGCTGATATTATATAAGGTATCGTTTTACTGAACGTTGACTTCCTCAAAAATGTCAACGATCTCCTTCTCAGGCGCCGGGGTAAGCAAGCTGACCGCAATGATGGCGACAGATGCCACAATAAACGCGGGCAGCAGCTCATAGACGTTCCACACGCCGCCCATGGGCCGCACGCAGAACTTCCAGACGAACACCATGATGCCGCCTGCCACCAGGCCAGCCAGAATACCCTGGCGGTTGCTGCGCTTCCAGAACAGGGCAAAGAGGACCGCAGGGCCGAAGGTGGCGCCGAAGCCGGCCCAGGCAAAGGAAACGATCTGGAACACGCTGCTGTTGGGGTCCGTTGCCAGGAAAGCGGCAACGATGGCAATGACGATAACGGTGAGCCGGGCCACCAGCATGGTCTGCTTGGCCGTCATCTTCACACCGAACACATCCTGCAGCATATTCTCAGAAAAAGCGGAAGCCGCGGAGAGCAGCTGAGAGTCTGCCGTGGACATGGTGGCAGCCAGAATACCGGCCAGGATCAGTCCGGCAATGATAGCGGGGATGATGCCATAAGAGGACAGCAGGTCCGCGATCTTGACGATCACAGTCTCGGAGGCACTGCCCTCCAGGGTGGGGATACGGCCGACCTTGGACACACCGTAGCCGATCATACCAATGCAGATAGCGACACCCATGGAAATAATGACCCACACAGAGGCGATGCGGCGGGAAAGCTTCAGTTCGTTTTCGTCCCGGATGGCCATAAAGCGCACCAGAATATGGGGCATGCCAAAATAGCCAAGGCCCCAAGCCATAGTGGAAACGATGGTCACCAAACCATACGGCGCGGCAGCGCCGGCGGCGGCATCATGGGTCTGCACGAGGCTCAAGTAGCCGGGCAGCTGCCGGACATTGTCCATCACAGCGCCGAAGCCGCCGGCCTGATAAATGCCGAACACCGTGATGACCACGAGGGCGCAGGTCATAATAATGGACTGGATCAAGTCCATGGTTGCGACGGCGCTGAAGCCGCCCACAGAAGTATAGCTGATAATGACCACCGTGCCGATGACCACTGCCAGCAGGTAATTCCAGCCGAACAGGCTGTTGAACAGCTTGCCGATGGCGGCCAGCCCGGAGGCCACATAGGGCACAAAGAAAATCAAAATGATCAGTGAGGCGATGCACATGATCACGGGCTTTTTCTCCCCGTAGCGTTTGGAAATAAACGAGGGGATGGTGATGGCGTCCAGACGGACAGAGTAGCGGCGGATCTTCTTGGCTACCAGCAGGAAGTTCAAATACGTACCTACGGCAAGGCCGATGGCCGTCCAACCGGCATCCGCCACGCCGCTGAGATAGGCAAGGCCCGGCAGGCCCATCAGCAGCCAGGAGCTCATATCAGAGGCTTCGGCGCTCATGGCCGTGACCAGAGGACCCATGCCGCGGCCGCCCAGATAAAACCCTTCCGCGCTCTTTTTGGAACGGCGCCCGATCATCACGCCTGTGAAAATCACGAAGCACAGGTACAGAATGATCGTCGCCATGATACAGATTTGTGAACCAGTCATTTCTCTTCTCCTTCTCGGACGGCATTCCGCCCTTGTAATCATGGGCCCTATCATACCACACTTGTATACAGAATGAAATGCAGAACGGAGTATAGAATAAATTCTATACTCCGTTCTGATTATTAGTCCTTTTTCATTAAAATTTCAATGCTTTTAAGCTAGACGATTTATAAAAATAAAAGCAAGCTAAATGATACAATATTCTTTAGGCTCCGTAGCTTTGCAGGAACATGGGTGTCATGCTGTCCGTGTACGCCACCAGGGAATACTCTCCGCCGGAGAGGCACCAGTCGTACATGAGAGCCCGCTCCCACAGGGCATAGGCCTTCACGATCTCGTTGACCGTGCGGTCCGTCCGCAGCTGTCCATCCCGCTGCCCCTGAGCAATGATCTGCCGCAGCAGCTTAAAATAGGTGCGGTTCCGGTCCAGCAGGTGCTTTTCGCCCCGGGCCAGCAGTTGGGTGGACAGCAGCCGGGCCAAAAGGTCCATGGAAATGCCCCCGTCGATCATGGCGAACAGCTCGTGATTCAAGTAAATGAGCTTCTCCATGGCGTTCATGGCAGGGTCCATGGCCTCCATCAACTCCTCGTACTTTTCGTCGAACACGTAGGCCAGCGTTCCCAAAAGCGCGTCCTTTCCGTCAAAATAGTGGTAGAAAGAGCCTTTTGACGTCTCCGATTCAAAAACGATGTCCTCCACAGTGGTGTCCTCGTAGCCCTGCTCGTAAAACAGCTTCCACGCGGCGGAAATGATGCGTCCCTTGGTATTTCTGGCGTTTTTTCTCGGCATGTCCGTCAGCTCCCTTCTGTTTTCAGCATACCATATTCCGGGATTTTCTGCAAATCAAACCGATTCGCTAATGGTTTTCGCATGATTTGCAAGTTTTTTAGCACATTCTCCATTGTACTCCCACATTGTGTGCTGTTATAATACAATAAAAATACTCCAGGGGGGACGCTTTTGAAATTCTGGAAAATGAACGGAGCCGGCAATGACTTTGTAGTGCTGAACAATCTGGAAGAGCACTTGAGTCCGGAGAGCCTGCCCCAGGTGGCCCGCACCCTTTGTGAGCGGCATCTGTCCATTGGCGCCGACGGATTGATGGTGGTGGATGCCCCCACCCAGGGCGGCGACTATAAAATGCTGTTCTTCAATTCTGACGGCAGCGTGGGCGAGATGTGCGGCAACGGTGCCCGCTGCATCTGCCGGTACGGCTATGAAAACGGCCTTGCCGGAGAGGTGCAGACCGTGGAGACCACCGCCGGCATCGTCACCGGTCGCCGGGTGTCAGAGCGGCTGTACCGGGTCCGGCTCAACGACCCCACCACAGTCAAATTGGATTACCCCGTGGAGGTGGATGGGACCGCCTACGACTGCGCTTACGTGGAGCTGGGCAATCCCGGCCTGCCTCACGCGGTCATCCCCTATCCCGGTTTGAAAAACGCCGACTGGAACCAGCTGCGGGAGCTGGGGCGGAAGCTGCGCTGGCACCCCGCCTTTCCCAAAGGTGCCAATGTGAATTTTTATGAGCTCACCGGAGAGGACTCCGTGTATGAGCGGACCTTTGAGCGGGGCGTGGAGGACTTCACCTATGCCTGCGGCACCGGCACCGGCTCTGTGGTGACAGTCTTGACCCTCCAGGGCAAGGTCAGTGGGCAAAATGTCCGGGTGGACATGACCGGCGGTCAGCTCATCATCGACGTGGAACGGGAGGCCGGCCGCATCACGGACCTGTATCTGACAGGTCCCACCAACATTGTTGCAAAGGGTGAAGTCACCGATGAGGACCTCTCCCTGGCAAAATAAATCCCCCCGTGTGTGAAAAATTAGGAGGAATGTATATGGAAGCAAAATCTGTCGCGAAAAACTACCGCTTCATGGCCATCATGATCGGCTCCATGGTCTTGGGCGCCATCGTGGGCTGGGTCTGGCCCGCCTTCGGCAACAAGATCAGCTTTTTGGGCACTGTGTTCATCAACATGATGTTCTGCATCGTGGTACCTCTGGTGTTCGCGTCCATCTCCGGTGCCGTGGCCAACATGGAAAGCCGCAAGCGCGCCGGTAAGATCATGGGCGTCACTGTGGGCACCTTCGTGGTGACCGGCGCCATCGCCGCCGTCATCATGTTCGTCCTGGTGAAGCTCTTCCCCCCCGTGCTGACCGCCTGGGCGGAGCTGCCTTCTGAGGAAATGGGCGAGTATGCCACTCTGACCGAAATGATCGTCAACTTCTTCACCGCCAGCGACTTCGTGGGCCTGCTGACCCGCCGGGCCATGCTGCCCCTCATCGTGTTCTCCGTGCTGTTCGGCTTCGCCGTGAATCTGAACGGCGGCAAGGAGACCATGGTGGGAAAGTTCCTGGAGGACTTGACCAACGTCATGCTGAAGTTCGTGAAGATCGTCACCTACTACGCTCCCGTCGCCTTCTTCGCCATCTTCGCCGATCTGGTGGCCACCTACGGTTCCCAGGTCACCGTGACTTACGGCCGCGCCCTGCTGCTGTACTATCCCCTGTGCTTCGTGTACATCTTCACCGCTTGGCCCCTGTTCGCCTGGTTCGGCGGCGGCAAGGGCGCTGTGAAGACCATGTTCCAGCACATCACCCGTCCCGCCGTGGTGTCCCTGGGTACCTGCTCCTCTGTGGCTACCATCCCCACCAACATGGAAGTGGCTGCTGAGACCGGCATCTCCAAGGACGTCAGCGACATGGTGCTGCCTCTGGGCGCCACCATGCACATGGACGGCTCCTGCTTCTCCTGCGTTCTGAAGATTGCTTTCGTTCTGGGCGTGTTCGGCCAGGACCTGGGCTTTGAGAAGCTTCTCCCCGTGGTGCTGGTGGCCGTGCTGTCCTCCGTGGGCATGAGCGGCGTTCCCGGCGGCGGTTACATCGGCGAGTACATCATCTGCTCCATCTTCTTCCCCGAGCAGATCGAAGTGGCCTTCCCCATTCTGGTAGCCATCGGCAACCTGGTGGACCCCCCCGCCACCATGATCAACTCCGCCGGCGACTATGTGGTCAGCTACATCGTCTCCCGCTTTGTGGACGGCAAGGATTGGCTGCAGAAGGCGCTGGCCGCCAAGAAGTGATCTCCCGTTCAAGCGCAGAAAAGGACCGCCGTAAAACGGCGGTCCTTTTTATATTTGTATGTATCACATGTATGTATCACAGCTCGCCCTTGAGCATCTTGTCCTTCACCGACTGCCCGAAGGGCGTCACGGCCAGGCCGCCCAGGGCAGTCTCCCGGAACTCCACCGGCATGCGGCGGCCCACATCGCCCATGCAGTCGATGACCTGGTCCACAGGGATGCGGCTGGTGACGCCGGCCAGGGCCATGTCGGCGCAGCTGATGGCGTTGACGGCGCCCACCACGTTGCGCTTCACGCAGGGCACCTCCACCAGCCCCGCCACGGGGTCGCACACCAAGCCCATCAGATTCTTGAGGGCCATGGCCACGGCGTTGCCGATCTGGTCCGCGTCGCCGCCCCGGAGGGCCGTCAAAGCGCCCGCCGCCATAGCGGAGGCAGAACCGATCTCCGCCTGGCAGCCGCCGGCGGCGCCGGCGATGCAGGCGCGGAAAGCAATGACCGCACCGATGCCGGAGGCCACATACAGTGCCTTGAGGATCTCCTCCTCTTCCAGGTCACCCTGCTTGTAAAGCGGCACCAGCACCGCGGGCAGCACGCCGCAGGCGCCGGCGGTGGGCGCCGCCACGATCTTGCACATGCAGGCGTTGGACTCGCCCACGCTGAGGGCGGTGGCAATGACCTCCGCCAGATAATCACCGCTGAGCGGTTTTTCCTTGGCGGCATAGTCCCGCATCCGGGCGCCGTCGCCGCCCACCAGGCCGCTGACGGACCGGCGTTCGCCCTGGTAGCTCTCCACCGATTCCAGCATGGCCTGCCATGTAAAGCGCATCCGCTCCATGGAGGCAGCCTCGGTCACTTCCCGCTCCTCCATATCCGTGTCCAGGACCACACGCCAGAAGGGCTTGTTTGTTTTTTCAATTTTGTCAAAGATCTCCTGCATGGATTCCAGCGCCATGTTACACGTCCTCCTTTTCGTAATAGGTGACGTCGTGCACGGCATAGAGCATGCTGATCCGCTTCACCACGTCGGCCTGCAGCTTCTGGTCGGTCTCGATGATGGTCAGCACATCACCGCCCCGCCGGTTGCGGCAAAGGCTCATGTTGGCGATGTTCACGCCACCCACCGCCAGCTCATTGGTGATGCGGGACAGCTCGCCGGCCACGTCCTGGTGGCGGACCACCAGCGTGTTGTAGGCGCCGGTGAAGTTCACATCCACGCCGTTGATCTTGTCCACGCGGATGCGGCCGCCGCCGATGGAAACGCCCTGGACCGTCATCTTTTTGCCATTGGCGTCCTCCACCTTTAAAACAGCGGTGTTGGGATGGGCGTCCCGCAGCTGCACCGGGTGGATGCAGAACTCCAGCCCCTGCTCCGCGGCGATCTCAAAGCTGCGGGGAATGTCCAGATTGTCCGGCCGCATGCCGAGAAGCCCCGCCACCAGGGCCCTGTCGGTGCCGTGACCCTGGCCGGTCTCCGCGAAAGAGCCGTGAAGGGCGATGTCCGCCTTCACCGGCTGGCTGCCCAGCAGAGCCCGTGCCATGTTTCCGATGCGGACGGCTCCCGCCGTGTGGGAGCTGGAGGGACCCACCATCACAGGCCCCAGAATGTCGAAAATATCCAGCATGTCTCTCATTTCCTTTCCTTTAGATTGTCCGCTTGGCGCAGACAATTTAGGTACAAATAGACCATATCACACTCTTTTCGATTTCGCAAGGCGTTTTCGGCAGGATATACAAAAAAGTTGACCCCGGTGTCCATCCATCGTATACTATTGTCTGAAAGGAGGGCTTTTCATGAGCTCTTTGCTGATCAAAAACCTGCGCAGCATCGTCACCTGCGACCAGGAGGACCGCGTACTGTCCGGAGTCGATCTCTATTGTGAGAACGGCTTCATCCGGGCCATAGGGCCAGAGCTTCCCCAGCGGGCCGGCACGGTGCTGGACGGCAGCCATTACTGGTGCTATCCGGGCCTGGTCAACACCCACCACCACCTGTACCAGGTGTTTTCCCGGAACCTGCCCCAGGTGCAGAACATGGAGCTGTTCGACTGGCTCACCACTCTGTACGAAATCTGGAAGAGCCTGGATGAGGAGGTCATCCGCCTTTCCTCCCTCACAGGTATGGGCGAGCTGATGAAGCACGGCTGCACCACCTGCTTTGACCACCACTACGTCTTCCCCACCCACGCCGGCGACCTCATCGGTGCCCAGCTGGCCGCGGCGGAGGTGCTGGGCATCCGCATGTTCGTCTCCCGGGGCAGTATGGACCTGTCCAAAAAGGACGGCGGCCTGCCGCCGGACAGCGTGGTCCAGACAGTCGACGAGATCATGAGGGATTCCGCCCGCATCATCGAGGCCTACCACGATCCCCGACCCGGCTCCATGCGCCAGGTGGCTCTGGCCCCCTGTTCCCCCTTCTCCGTCAGCGCCGAGCTGCTGCGGCAAAGCGCCATTTTGGCCCGGCAGTACGGCGTCCGCCTCCATACCCACCTGTGCGAGACAAAGGACGAGGAGAACTACATGCTTCACCATCACGGCGTCCGGCCCCTGGAGTTCATGGCCTCCCTTGGCTGGACCGGCCCGGACGTGTGGTACGCCCACGGCATCCACTTCAACGACGAGGAGCTCCGGGAACTGGCCCGCACAGGCACCGGCGTGGCCCACTGCCCCATCTCCAACATGAAGCTGGCCTCCGGCGTGGCCCGGGTGCCGGAGATGCTGGCCCTGGGCGTTCCCGTGGGCCTTGCGGTGGACGGCTCCGCCAGCAACGACGGCTCCTCCCTGCTGGAGGAGCTGCGGGTATGCTACCTGCTCCACCGGCTCCACTCCAGCAAGGCGGCCCCCTCCGGCTACCAGGTGCTGAAAATGGCCACCCGGGGCAGTGCCCGCCTGCTGGGCCGGGAGGACATCGGCTCTTTGGAGGTAGGCAAGTGCGCCGACCTGTTTTTGGTGGATTCCCGCCGGCTGGAGCTGGTGGGCGGCGAGTACAGTCCCGCCGACGTGCTTGCCACCGTGGGGCTCCGGGGCCCCGTGGATTACACGGTGGTGGGCGGAAGGATCACCGTCAAAGAGGGCCGGCTCGTCACCGTGGACGAGGCGGTCACGGCGGAAAAAGCCCGCCGCTGCTGCCGGGAATACCTGTCCAAGTAAAGAACAATACCGGCCTGCGTCATTGAACTGCAGGCCGGTATTGTTTTCATGTCAGTCCAGCACCTGGACGGCGGCGCCCAGAACACCGTCACCGATATAGACGCTGAGGGTGCCGTCGATCTCGCCCTCCCAAATGTGGTCATAGTCCGGCAGGGCCGCCGTCAGCTTCCGCCGCACCAGCTCCATGCCCTCCGGTGCGCCGCCGTTGGCCACCGCCAGGTTGTACCGCTTGTGGCCGCCGCATGCCTTCACCGTCAAGTCCACCAGCTTGTCCACCACCTGGTTCCTTCCCCGGACCTTGGCCACGGAGGTCAACTGGCCGTCCTCGGCAAAGGTCAGCAGAGGCTTGATCTGCAGCAGCATTCCCGCCGTGGCGGTGACTTTGCCGATACGGCCGCCCTTTTGCAGGTACTCCAGCGTATCCACAGAGAAAAACGGATGGGTCCCGGCGATCAGCTGAGGGGCCCGGCGCTCCGTCAGCTCCTCCCAGCCCATGCCGTTTTGGATGTCCTCCGCCAGCTGCAGCACCGTCATGCCCAGGCCGAGAGAACCGCTGCCGGAGTCAAAGGCCCGGACCTCCAGCTTGCCCCGGCACTCCTCCGCCACCAGGCGCAGCAGGTTATAGGTGCCGGACAGGCCGCCGGAGAGCATCACGGCAATGACGCCGTCATAGCCCTCCTCATAGATACGGGCCAGCAGCTTCACGATCTCCTCCGCCGCCGGCAGGGAGGTCTGGGGCAGTTCCCCAGCCCGCAGGCGCGCATAGATGTCGCTGCCCCGGATATTGACGCCGTCCAGGTATTCCCCATCGGCGCACAAAATACGCAGGGGCACCACGAAAATATGGTTCTCCTTCGCCAGTTCCGGAGACAGGTCGGCACAGGAATCTGTCAGTAAAGCAATTTTTTGCGGGGTCATGACAGCACACTCCCATTCTAAACGGACTTCTTGCAGTTTAGAGAGTATTATCCCACAAAAGCCCGGAAACCGCAAGGGCTAACCCGGAAAAAGACGGGGCCTTGTTTTTCTCCCGGATCGCGGTATACTGGATAGCAGAGGAGGCGATCCCATGAAGCGTTTCGACATCGTCGTGGGCGATATCACCCGGTCCGACGCGGAGGCCATCGTCAACGCCGCCAACACCACCCTGCTGGGCGGCTCCGGCGTGGACGGCGCCATTCACCGCGCCGCGGGCCCGCTGCTGCTGGAGGAGTGCCGCACGCTGGGCGGCTGCGAGACCGGCAAGGCCAAGCTGACAAAGGGCTATGACCTGCCTGCCAAATACGTCATCCACACACCGGGACCCATCTGGCAGGGCGGCGGCGAGGGTGAACCGGCCCTGCTGGCCTCCTGCTACCGCAGCTGCCTGTCCCTTGCCGCCGCCAACGGCATTGCAAGTGTGGACTTTTCCTCCATTTCCACTGGCGTCTACGGCTACCCCCTCCCCCAGGCCGCCACCGTGGCCCTGCGGGCCATCATGAGCTGGCTTTCGGAGCACGAGCTTCCCCGGCAGGTGCGGATGGTCTGCCACTCGGAAGCCACCGCCGCCGTCTACCGCCAAGCCTGGAATCTCTGGTACGCGGAAGAAAAGGATGATCGCCTGTAAGTGAAAAGATTCCTCCCACATTGTGGGAGGAATCTTTTTCAATCCTCTTCAAAGCAAATGCTTCCCTTTTGCTGCTTCGCCCGGTACAGTACCGCATCCGCCCGGTCCAGCAGCCGCTCCGCTGGTTCTTGACGCCGGTATTCCGCAACACCGATGCTTAAAGACTCCGGCGGCTGACCGGGAAGGGTGGCCACTTCCCCATAGCACCTCTGCACTTCCCTGCACGCCCGCTCCACCTGTTCTCTTCCACAGCCTTGAAAGAGCATGCAAAACTCGTCGCCGCCGAAGCGGAAGGGGTACGCATCCTCGCCGGACAGCTCCAGCAGCACCTGCCCCAAGGCTTGCAGATACTGGTCACCCTGGCTGTGACCGTAGGTGTCATTGAGGCTTTTGAAATCGTCCAGATCCATCATGGCCAGAAAATACCGCCGCCCGCTCTGGTCCTTCTCCATTTTCTGGAACATCCGCCGCAGGGCCTCCCGGTTCCACAGCCGGGTCAGCTGATCGCGCATGGATTCCTCCCAGTATCGCTTCCGGTCCTGCTCCAACCGGATGGCCTCTTCCCGTTTTTCCCGCTCCATCAGAATCATAAATGCGCAGATACTGTAAAACAGCAGCAGCAATACCAGGGACAATCCGAAATCCACAATGGTGTCCATGCTTTCCGTGACCCGGGCCCGACCGGGGTCCCAGCGCAAAAACAGGTCGGAGATCGCCTTGCCGCCCACGCAGAAGAGGGCAACGTAGGCTGTCAGCCGCTGGTCCCCATACACCACCGTCAGAAGCATAGGGATGATGAACAGGGAAAACAGGGCGGGAAACACCGCGTGAACGGTGTACATCGCAAAGGCCATCACCGCCAACAGCGTGGAGATGATGTAGATCTTCCGCCGCTCCGGCAGAGCGCTGCCTATGGTCATTGCCGCCGTCAAAAGCAGCAGCACATTGATCCCGAAGGGTACCGCCAGGTACTTTAACAGATACCACCCCGGAGAGGTCATGGGGATCTCCAGCTCCCGAAGCACAAAATACATGACCACTTCCGCCACCGTGGCGAAGATCACCAGCGCGGTCATCAGCTGATACTGCATCCGCAGCCATTTGCTGTCAGCCCGAAGCTTCTTTTCCCGGACGACCGTGCTGCCATTTCGGTCATTGTCTTTTATATCCACAGCCATCCCTCCCCAGATTTCTCATATAAACGCTATGTAAGCGCTTTTATTATACCAAATATTTCCGCGCCTGTCACCTGCTATTTCCGCTCAGCCGTTCTGGGCGTCGATCTTCTCCTTCAGCTCCGTGAGGTAGATCCAGCGCTCTGTCTTTTCCTCCAGCTTTTTCTCCAGCTCATCCTGCCGCTCCTGGAGCTCCTGCAGCTTCACATAGTCGCTGCCGCAGCGGCCTTGCGCATCGGCACATTCCGCCACCTGCCGCTCCAGCTCCGCAAGCTCGCTGTCAATATTTTCAAACTCCATCTGCTCCTTGTAGGAAAATTTCAGCTTCCGCTCCCGGGGACGCTCCGCCGCCTTGGGCTTTTCCTGTCTGGCGGGAGCCGCCTCCTCCCGGCGCTTGGCCTGCCAGTCGGACCAGTTTCCCGTGCAGCGCAGCACCTGGCCGTCCCGCACCTCAAAGATGGACTCCGCCAGCTTGTCCAGCAGAAAACGGTCATGGGATACCACCAAAATCGGGCCCGGAAACCCTTGGAGGTAGTCCTCCAGGATGGACAGCGTGGTCACGTCCAGGTCGTTGGTGGGCTCGTCCAGCAGCAGTACATTCGGCGCCGACATCAGTACCGACAGCAGATACAGCCGGCGCCGCTCTCCGCCAGAGAGGCGTCCAATGGGCACGGACTGGAGGTCACCGGGGAACAAAAACCGCTCCATCATCTGATTTGCGGTGAAAGTCCCCTCATCGGTTTTTACCTCGTCAGCGATATCGTGGATAAAGTCGTAGACCCGCCGGTCCAGGTCCAGCTCCCGCCCCTCCTGGGAGAAGTGGCCGATCTTCACAGTGGCGCCTATTTCCACGCTGCCGCTGTCCGGTGCCAGCTCTCCGGCGATGAGGTGCAGCAGGGTGGATTTGCCCGCGCCGTTGCGGCCCACGATGCCGATGCGGTCACTTCGCAGCAGGTTATAGGAGAAATGGTCCACCAGCGTTCTTCCGCCAAAACTCTTGGTGACATCCTTTACTTCGATGATTTTTTTCCCCAGCCGGCTGGAAGCCGCCGCCAGCTGCACGGTGTCGTCCGTCTCCGGCGCGTCCTGGCCCAGCAGGGCCTCATAGCGCTGGATGCGCTCCTTGCTCTTGGTGGTCCGGGCCCTGCAGCCCCGCATGATCCATTCCCGTTCCACCCGCAGGATAGACTGGCGCTTGCGCTCGCTGGCCTCCGCCATTTCCGCCCGCTGCTCCTTCAGCTCCAGGTACTTGGAGTAGTTGGCCTCGTAGTGATACAGCTTGCCCCGGCTCAGTTCCGTGATGTGGTTCACCACCCGCTCCAGAAAATAGCGGTCATGGGTCACCATGACAAGGCCGCCCTTGAACCGGCGGAGCCAATCCTCCAGCCAGGCCACCATCTCGCTGTCCAGATGGTTGGTGGGCTCGTCCAGCACCAGCACGTCCGCCGGGTGCAGCAGCGCCGCCGCCAGGGCCACCCGCTTGCGCTGGCCGCCGGAGAGGGTGCCCACCTTCTGGTCAAAGTCCGGCAGGCCCAGGCGGTTCAGCATAGACTTGGCCTCGTATTCATTCAGTGCCCGGAACTCCGGGGAAAAGTGCAGGAACACCTGCTCCAGCACGGTTGCGTCGTCGTCCATCACCGGATTCTGGGGCAAAAAGCTCACCTGCACGTTGGGATTGCGGGAGATGGCGCCGCCGTCCGGCTCCGTAATACCCGCCAGCACCTTTAAAAGCGTGGACTTGCCGGTGCCGTTGATGCCGATGATGCCGACCTTGTCCCCTTCATTCAAGTAAAAATTCACATCCTCCAGCAGTTGGCGGCTGCCGAAGTTGATGGAGATGTGTTCCGCGGATAACAGCATGGGTTTCCTCCTTGCGTATTTGCAGAGATAGGTTATTTTACCACACCCGCCCGGTTTTGGCTATGCAAAACCGGATTTTTGTGTTATTGTGAAAACCGAAAGGGGGCCGTGCCTCTGGAGACCATCACAAAAACCATCACAGCGGAGGAGGACAGCTCCACCGTCCGCCACATTTTAAAAGCAAAGCTGCACTTTTCCACCCACGCGGTGGCCCGGCTGACCCGGGCGGAAAACGGAATTCTGGTAAACGGACGCCATGCCCGAACCGTGGATATTCTCCGTGCCGGGGACATTTTGCAGGTGGAGACCGGGGACCACCGGCCTCCCAAGGTCCTGCCCACCCCCGGCGACTGGCCGCTGCCCATCGTGTGGGAGGACGGGCACCTGCTGGTGGTGAACAAACCCGCCGGTATGACGGCCCACGCCTCCAACTTTCTGCCGGACACCCCCACGGTGGCGGGAGCCCTGGCCTGGCAGCGGGGAACGGACTTCATCTTCCACTCCGTGAACCGGCTGGACAAGGGCACCACCGGCCTCATGGTGGTGGCGAAAAGCGGCTACGTCCATGACCGCCTTCGCCGTGCCCTGCACACGGCGGATTTTTACCGGGAGTACCGGGCTGTATGCCTGGGCTGCCCCCAACCCCTCCGGGGCACCATCGACGCCCCCATTGGCCGGGACGAGACCTCCGCCGTGGCGCGGACGGTGCGGCCCGACGGGCAGCGGGCCGTTTCCCACTATGAGGTGCTCCTTCCCGGTGAAGCCCTCTCCCTGGTAAAGCTGGTGCCCCAGACCGGACGCACCCACCAGCTGCGCGTCCACATGGCCTCCATCGGCCACCCGCTGGCGGGAGACTGGCTGTACGGCACCGAGGACCCTCACCTCATCCCCCGCCCCGCCCTGCACGCCTATGCCCTGCGCCTCACCCACCCCGTCACCGGGGAAGTGCTGTCCTTCACCGCGCCGCTGCCGGCGGATATGCGCCGGCTGGTGCCGGAATCCTAAAGAGGAGGAATATGTTATGTTAACTTGGAATGTCACCTATCACTGCAAGCCCGGCCAGCGGGAGGCCTTTTTCAACGCCCTGTGCGCCCTGGGTGTGCGGAACAACTCCATCCGCGAGGAGGGCAATCTGAAATACGACTATTTCTTTGACGCCCAGGACCCGGACGCGCTGCTGCTGGTGGAGTCCTGGGCCACCCCGGAGCTTCAGAAGGTCCACTGTGAAACGGAGGTCTTTGCAAAGCTCCAGGCATTGAAGGCCCAATACTGCGAGACCGTGACCATCGACAAATTCAATCACTGACAAAAGAGGTGCCGGGAACTCCCCGGCGCCTTTTTTCACAGCTGGATGACACGGGTGGCAATGTTCCGGCGGAAGGCGCCGTCGTGCTCCACAAACAGCATGGTGGGCCGGTACGACAAAAGCCGCTCCTCCGCCGACTGTTCCAGCCGCCGGATCTCGCCCCGCAGCCGGTCATTTTTCGTCTGCTCAAAGGCGTCCTTTCTGGCCTTGTTTTCCCACCAGGAGGAAAATGCGCCGCTCACCGCCTCCACGCCGGTCTTGTTGAGGGCCATCATGTGGTCCACGCAGCCGTCCAGGCGGTCCTCCCCGCAGAACAGCGCCGCCAGCAGCACCTTGGTCCGCTCTCCGTTGGAAAGAGTGGAAAAGGGGCGGTACAGTGCCTCCCCATCCACCTCCAGAAGGCCCGCCTCCCGCAAAAGCTCCCACTCCTCCGCCGCCGGGCAGGCCGCCGCCATGACCTCCAGGGCCAGACGGCTCCCGTCTTTCACCGGCGGCGGAAAATATCCGCAGGGCACTTCCCCGGCGATGGCGCCGCCATGGGGCAGTTCTCCCGCTAAAAGCCGCAGGAATGTCGTCTTGCCCCGGCCGTTGCGGCCGGTGAAGCCCAGCTTCCAATCCGTGTCAAACTGGAAGCTGGCGTGTTCAAACATGTTGTCATAGCTGCCCGGATAGGCAAAGGTCAAATCGGTGACCCGGATCATGGACATACGCGGTCCCTCCATCGTAACATCAAAATACGCCGCAGGAACTTCTCCTGCGGCGCATGACATGAAACGTGGTCCCGTTATGAAAACGGGCTGCGTATGACATGGCTTCGGTGATCTGCGTTCCTGCTTTCGGCACCTGGGCATAACAAAGCCCGCCCCCTCCGGGGCCGCGGTGCCGCATATTCGTTCAGCAGGAAACAGAAATCATCCTTTCACCTCTTCATTTTTTTAATTATAACAATCTCAATCCGCCCCTGCCAAGCCATTAGCAGAACTTATAGCTTTTCGGTGAAAATATAAGAGGTATTCCGTGGAAAATGCTCTTTTCTTTCGCCGGATTTCGTGGTATAGTCTTTCCGGTACGAATAAGTAATACCTTTGATGATCGAATACATTTTCTTTTTTGGAGGATGCATATGAAGATTCTGTCCGATATTGAGATTGCCCAGTCCTGCACACCGAAGCCCATCACGGAGATCGCCAGGACCGCCGGCGTGGACGAAAAGTATCTGGAGCTGTACGGCAAGGTAAAGGCCAAGGTGGACTACGCCCTGCTGCGGGAGGTCCAGAAGCCCGACGGCAAGCTGGTGCTGGTGACCGCCATCAACCCCACGCCCGCCGGCGAGGGCAAGACCACCACTACCGTTGGCCTGGCCGACGGTCTGCGGAAGCTGGGCCAGAACGCTATGGTGGCCCTGCGGGAGCCCTCCATGGGCCCCGTGTTCGGTGTAAAGGGCGGCGCCGCCGGCGGCGGCTGGGCCCAGGTCATTCCCATGGAGGACATCAACCTCCACTTTACCGGCGATTTCCACGCCATCGGCGCCGCCAACAACCTGCTGGCCGCCATGCTGGACAACCACATTCAGCAGGGTAACGCCTTGGGCATCGACCCCAAGCGCATCACCTGGAAACGCGCCGTGGACATGAATGACCGCCAGCTCCGCTTTATTGTGGACGGCTTGGGCGGCAAGGTCAACGGCTGCCCCCGGGAGGACGGCTTCGACATCACCGTGGCCAGCGAGGTCATGGCGGTGCTGTGCCTGTCCACGGACCTCATGGACATGAAGGCCCGCCTTGCCCGCATCATCGTGGGCTACACCTATGATGGCCGCCCCGTCACCGCTCACGACCTGAAGGCCGAGGGCGCCATGACCGCTCTTTTGAAGGACGCCTTGAAGCCCAATCTGGTCCAGACTCTGGAGGGCACTCCCGCCTTTATCCACGGCGGTCCCTTCGCCAACATCGCCCACGGCTGCAACTCCATCATCGCCACCCGCATGGCCATGCGCCTGGCGGATTACGCCATCACCGAGGCCGGCTTCGGCGCCGACCTGGGCGCGGAGAAATTTCTGGACATTAAGTGCCGCTTTGCCGGCTTGACCCCCTCCGCCGTTGTGGTGGTGGCCACGGTCCGGGCTCTGAAAAACCACGGTGGCGTGCCCAAGGCGGAGCTGAACACCGAGAATCTGGAGGCTCTGGAAAAGGGCCTGCCCAACCTGCTGCAGCATGTGGAGAACATCACCAAGGTCTATGGCCTGCCCTGCGTGGTGGCCATCAACGCCTTCCCCACCGACACCCCCGCCGAGCTGGCCCTGGTGGAGGAGAAGTGCAAGGCCCTGGGCGTCAACGTGGCCCTCAGCGAGGTGTGGGCCAAGGGCGGCGAGGGCGGCACCGCCCTGGCCAAGGAAGTCATGCGCCTTTGCGAGCAGCCGAACGATTTCCACTACTCCTATGAATTGGACGGCACCATTGAGGATAAGCTGAATGCCATCGCCACCAAGATCTATCACGCCGACGGCGTGACGCTGACCCCCGCCGCCAAAAAGCAGGCGGCGGAGCTGACAGCCCTGGGCTTTGACAAGCTGCCCATCTGCATGGCCAAGACCCAGTACTCCTTCTCCGATGACGCCACAAAGCTGGGTGCTCCCCGGAACTTCCGGATCACGGTGCGGAATTTGAAGGTCTCCGCCGGCGCCGGCTTCCTGGTGGCCCTCACCGGCGACATCATGACCATGCCGGGCCTGCCCAAGGTCCCCGCTGCCGAGAAGATCGACGTGGACGAATTCGGTAAGATCTCCGGTTTGTTCTGATACTCATAAAAAGGATGCCTGTCCCATCGGGGACAGGCATCCTTTTTCCCTTTAGGTTTCCAGCAGCTTTTCCACGTCGGCTTTCAGCTGCCGGGCCGCCTGGATCAGCAAAATAGAGTCCATGCCGCAGGCCACACAGTCAAAGCCCTGGCGCAGCAGCCGGGCGGAAGCGGCGGCGTCCCCGGCGTAGATCATGCTGAGCTTGCCGTTTGCCTTGCAGGCCGCCAGCACCCGCTCAATGGCGGCCACCAGCGCCGGGTTGTCCATTTGAGCGGGCCTGCCCAAAGCCACGGACAAATCATACGGCCCCACGAAAATGCCATCCACGCCGTCCATGGCGGTGATCTCCTCAATGTGCTCCAGCGCCTCCAGTGTTTCACACTGGGGAATGAGCAGCGTCTGACGGTTGCAGCGGGCAAAATACGCCTCCACATCCGCCGCCTCCGGGTCAAAGCCGTAGCCGCTGGCAAGGGTGGGCGCAAAGCCCCTGCGGCCCAGGGGATAGTACTTGGCGTACTCCACCAGCCGCCGCACCTCCTCCACCGACCGCACATCCGGCACGATGAGGCCCCGGGCACCCACATCCAGCATTTTCAATACGGAGGGCCGGGTCACATCCTTCACCCGCACCAGGGGCGCGCAGTTCCGGCGGGAAGCCGCCGTGATGGCCGTGAGGGCGCTTTCCACGTCATAGGGGCCGTGCTCTGTGTCCACGATCATAAAATCCAGGCCCGCGATGCCCAGGCACTCCGCCGCGGCGATGCCGCCCAGCTCGTAAAAGGTCCCCAACGCGGGCCGGCCCTGGGCGGCCCGCTCCAGAAGATGGTTGTTCACTGCGCTTCCCCCTCCTGCTTATCCCGGACATGGTTCCCCGCCCAGATGCGGTAAGGCTGGCTGCCCCGCTGGGCCAGCTTTTCATCCAGCCAGGCCTTGATGGCCGTCACGCCTTCCTCCGTCCATGGGAAGGTCTCCGTCTCCACATCCTGGGCCAGCTCAAAGCTGATGTTTTCATACACCCACACCTGGATGGTGCCGTCATTCATCCAGCCGGTCCTTTGAAACCGGTAGCGGAAGGTACCGATGCTGCCGGGATAGACCTCCGCCTTGGTGAAAAACTGTAAATTCAAGAAATCAAACTTGCTCTCCACGGTACTGCCTCCTTGCTTTGCTCTTTAGGATAGCAAATTTACCAGGCCCTTGCAAGGGTCACGGCAGGTTTTCCCCCAGGGCCGCCAGATTCCCCTCCATCAAGGAAACATAGGTGGCGCCGCCCTCCAGCTCCGCCTTGGACACATTGTGGCAGGTGTGGAACATAGCCGTTTTCGTGCCGGTGGCCTCGGCAATGCTGTCCGCCACCAAATGGTTGGAAAACTCAATATACCACACGGTGGAGATACCCTCCGCGCGCACCTTGTCCGTCAAAAACGCGATGGTGGCCGCCGACGGCTCCGTCTGGGTGCTGCAGCCGGGGAAGGCGGCGTAATAATCCAGCCCGTATTCCTCCGCAAAGTACCGCAGGGGGAAGCGGTCACCAAAGACAATGGTCCGCTCCGGCAGGGAAGCAAAAAACGCGGCAAATTCCCCGTCCAGCCGCCGCAGCTCCGCTCCGTAGGCGGCGGCGTTTTCCCGGTACGCCGCGGCGTGTTCCCCGTCCAGCGCCGCCAGCTGCTCCCCTACCGCCAGGGTGATGGCCTCCGCGTTGCGGGGAGAGGTCCACACGTGCTCGTCATACTCCTTCACACGGCCCAGATCGTGGTCCTCATGGTCGTCGTGGTCCCCGTGATCGTGGTCGTGTCCCGGCAGGGACTGCATGCCCTCCACTTCTTCCTCCTCCAGCAGTTCCACGCAGTCCACCATTTTCATGACGGTGCCGGTGGGCTCCACGGCCTCCAAAATGGTATCCACCCAGGCGTCGGACTCGCCGCCTAAATAGATGAACAGGTCGCAGTCCCGCACCGCCAGAATATCCGCCGGCGTGGGCTCATAGGAATGGCTCTCGGCTCCCGGCGGCAGCAGCAGCGTCACCTCCGCCCGGTCTCCGGCCGCCGCCCGGGCAAAATCATAGGCGGGAAACACCGTCGTCACGATCTGCAGCCGGTCCGGGTCCGCCGGCGCCGCCTTCTGCCCGCAGCCGCTCAGCAGCAGGCACCCCAAAAACACCATGGTCAAAACTTTTTTCACTGGATGGCTCCTTATAATTTGAGAATCATTTTCAATTGCTCAATATAGCACAGTCCAGCCAAAATTGCAACCCGGGTCCTGCCGTCCAAGCAGAAAAAAGGACGCTGAAACAGCGTCCTTTTTCCGTTCCGGCTCATTAGTCCACTTCGCTCTCCTCCGGTACGTCATCGCTCATACGGGAATTGGGACCGTCACGGTCCAGATGCTGGGGATGCATCTCATGGGTGGAATGGTGCGTACCCTCCGACCGCTTTGTCCGCCAGAAGGATGTATCGATCGGCGCGCTCTCCTCAAACAGGTCGTAGTAATCCTCGTCCCGCAGGGTGGGCCGGCGGTGCTTCCAGATGGCTGTGATGGTGGGATAGAGGACAATGGCGATCAAACCGCCGGAAAAGCCGTTGTTGTAGAGGTTCAGTCCCGCCACAGGGCTGCCGGTCTGCAGCACCAGGGCGGAATGGATAAAGCCCGCCAGGATGCCGAAGGGCCAGCCGAAATGGCCGGCGATGGGTGCCAGGGTAGTGCCGAACAGGCCCGCCAGCTGGAGGGCGGGGTAATCCGGCGTATAATGCATACCGTAGGCGCCCAGAGCCACGCCTATCATCACCGGCGTAATGTTGAACGGATGCTTGCCGAAGGCGGAAAAGCCCATAATGGTAAAAATACCGCCCACCGTGGGACCGTTCAGGTCGCCGCCGATGATGAGGACATACAAAATGCCCAGGATGCCGTTGAAGCCGATGTTCAGCATAACGGGGCCGGCACCAAACATACGCAGATAATCGCTGGGGGCGCGACCGGTGGTGGACAGCAGGCGCCGGTATCCGGCCCAAACCGCCCAGGGAGGCACCGACGTGGCGAACAGGCCCAGCAGGATGGCGCTGACGCACATGATGCCCAGGATGACGATAAACGTCTTGTTATAGCCCTCCGCCCAGTAGAGCACGGAATCCGGCTTGTCGCCGAAAGCCGTCAAAATGGGCACCACCATCATGGCGAACAGGCCGCAGGCAAACCCCATGTTGTAGAGGTTCATGCCGTTTTGAATTTTGTACGTATACGCCGACAGGGACGGCAGAATAAAGCCGATGATGATGCCGGTGAGGATGCCCAAGGGGATGCTCGCGTGAATGCTGCCCAGGGCCATATAGCTGACCAGCGGAGCCAGGGATGTGGCCAGCAGCGCCACGGAGGCGTACTTGGAAAACGGCTCCCGCTGGTAACGGGCGTAGAGCCAGGTGCCCAGGATAATGGGCCAGATATTGAGCACATTTTTTCCAAACAGGGAAAAGCCAGCCATCAATCCCATTTCCACGATGGTAAAACCATTGTACGGGTCTCCCGAAAAACGGATGATGCAGATGGAGATGATGGTCACCAGCCCCGCGTTGACAAGCGCCGCGCCGGGGCCGGCGATGTATACGTAATCGGTAATAAGCAGGTCCTGCATGGTGACGATGCGGAAAAGACCTGCGGGGATCTGGGAGGCGTCGTCCATCAGCACACCCAGCAGCATCAGCCCAAGGGAAAAGCAGATGGTCCCGGGAAAAATTTTATCGTATCGCTTTTGCAAATATTCTCCCCCTTTTCGTTAATTTTTTGTTTATATTATACCTCTCCTCCCCCATCCGGGCAACTGTCAATTCCAGCCAGCGAAAAAAGTTTACAGTTTTCGACGCCGGGATGCTGTCTTTTCATCACCCATGTTCTGTTTTCGCATTGTCATATTGCGACGAAGCCAGATGGAGTTTCCCGGTAAATCCATGTATACCTTGACATATATACTTGCATCGCGTATAATTGGAAAGATGCTTGTTCGTGAGAGAGGGACTTATCCAGTTTTTGACAAGCAGACATACTTTCAAAGGAGAAAAAAACGTGGAAGAAAAGAAATTCCAGCCGTTTGTTCCTGCAGACAAGGTCGTGCCTGAGTTCACCGTGTTTTCCGTGATCCTGGGCGCCATCCTGGCCGTGGTGTTCGGCGGCGCCAACGCTTACCTGGGCCTGCGCGTTGGCATGACCGTTTCCGCCTCCATTCCCGCGGCGGTCATTTCCATGGGCGTCATCCGCTTCATTTTCAAGCGGGACTCCATTCTGGAAAACAACATGGTCCAAACCATCGGCTCCGCCGGCGAATCTCTGGCCGCCGGCGCCATCTTCACCATGCCCGCCCTGTTCATGTGGGCGGCGGACGGCCTGTGCGACATGCCGTCCCTCATCGACATCGGCCTCATTGCCCTGTTCGGCGGTGTGCTGGGCGTCCTCATGATGATCCCCCTGCGCAGCGCCCTCATTGTCAAGGAGCACGGCACCCTGGGCTACCCCGAGGGCAAGGCCTGCGCCGAGGTCCTCATGGCCGGTGAGGAGGGCGGTGCCAAGGCCTCCACCGTGTTCTGGGGCCTGGGCATTGCCGCCGTGTACAAGTTCGTGGCCGACGGTCTCAAGCTGTTCCCCAGTGAGGTGGACTACACCATCGACGCCTACAAGGGCTCCGGCTTCGGCGTGGATGTGCTGCCCGCCTTGGCCGGCGTGGGCTACATCTGCGGACCCCGCATTTCCTCCTACATGTTCGCCGGCAGCACCATCGCCTGGTTCGTGCTGATGCCTATGATCGCCCTGTTCGGCAGCGATCTTGTCATCTACCCCGCTGACGTGAGCGTGGCGGAGCTGTGGGCCACCGGCGGTACCTGGGACCTGTGGAGCAAGTTCATCCGCTACATCGGTGCCGGCGCCCTGGCCGCCGGCGGCATCATCAGCCTCATCAAATCCCTGCCCATGATCGTGCGCACTTTCGCCGCCGCCTTCAAGGATTACGGCAAGGGCAGCGCCGGCACGCTGCGCACGGAGCAGGACCTGTCCATAAAGGTGGTCCTTCTGGTGTGCCTGGGCATCGCCGTGTTCATGTGGCTGTTCCCCGGCATCCCCGTCAATCTGATCGGCGCCCTCATCATCCTGGTGTTTGGCTTCTTCTTCGCCACGGTCTCTTCCCGGATGGTGGGCCTCATCGGCTCTTCCAACAACCCGGTGTCCGGCATGTCCATCGCCACGCTGCTCATCGCCACCATCACCCTGAAGGCCGCCGGCTCCACCGGCGCTTCCGGCATGGTGGGCGCCATCGCCATCGGCTCCGTCATCTGCATCATCGCCGCCATCGCCGGCGACACCTCCCAGGATTTGAAAACCGGCTTCCTGCTGGGCGCCACGCCCCGGAAGCAGCAGATCGGTGAGCTCATCGGCGTATGTGTTTCCGCCGTGGCCATCGGCGCCATTTTGTACCTGCTGAACGCCGCCTGGGGCTTTGGCTCCGAGGAGCTGGGTGCCCCCCAGGCCATGATGATGAAGATGGTCATTGAGGGCGTCATGGGCGGCAACCTGCCCTGGGCCCTGGTATTCACCGGCGTGTTTATCGCCGTGGCCATGGAGATCCTGGGCCTGCCTGTTCTGCCTGTGGCCATCGGCATCTACCTGCCCATTCACTTGAATGCGGGCATCATGGCCGGCGGCCTGGTGCGTCTGGCCATGGAAAAGCGCAAATATGCCTCTGAAAAGGCCAAGAATGATTGCATCCAGTCCGGCATCCTGTACACCTCCGGCATGATCGCCGGCGAGGGTGTGGTTGGCATCCTGCTGGCTGTGTTCGCCGTCCTGGGCTGGAATCTGGACCTGTCCGGCATAATCAACCTGGGCAACATCGGCGGTCTGGTGCTCTTCGGCGGCCTGCTGGCCACCATCGTCCTCTTTGCCAACAAGGCTCTGAAGGATCAGAAGTAAACGATATTCCGTTTGCCAAATGCGAAACTGGGCTATATACTATGGTATATAGCCCAGTTTTTACAACGGAGGATATTTATGGCGAAAAAACAAGAAAACTTTTTAAATTATATCCCGGTGATCTCGGAGAAGAACAGCTGGGACGCGGATGCGGACGGCAGGGTCACCATCCATATGGTCCACCGGGGCTTTTACGCCTGGATCGCTCAGAAAATTTTCCACCGTCCCCGGGTCAGCCACATCGACTTGGACGAGCTGGGCAGCTTCATCTTCCGGCACATTGACGGAACGCGGACGGTAGGCCAGATCGCGGAGCTGGTGAAGGCAGAGTTTGGCCAGCAGGCGGAGCCGCTCTATGACCGTTTGGTGAAGTATATGCAGATCCTGCGGAACAACGGCTTCATCCGCTTCGCCGGAAAGGAGCGCCCATGACTGCAATGCAGATGCTCCTGGGAGTGCTTTTGTTCGCCGCGGTCACAGCCGTTTTGTACGTCTGGGGCCTAAAAAAGTCTCTTGGGCAGCAGGAGGACATGACCCGGGCACTTTTGAACGCCTGCGGCAGCCGGGTGCTGAAGTATCTGAAAAAACATGAGACCATCACGGTCCGGGAGGTGGAGGCCCAGATCACCGGCGTGACGGTGCGGCAGTTCTGGTCCCGCAAGCGGCTGACAGTCCAGGACCCCGCCAAGGTCAGCGGACAGGTCATTGCTTTCCTGCTGGACCAGCAGTATATTCAGCCGGCGGGCAATGGCCGCTACAAGAGAAAACCGTAAGAAATCCCCTGTCCGCTTGGACAGGGGATTTTGCTTTTACAGCAGGGGCGCCACAGCTTTCAGCAGAAAGCCCGCCAGCTTCCGGGTCCATTTTTCCTTGCGCAGTGTCTCCATAGTGGCGGTGCGGCACTGGGCTAGGGTGGTCTGAAAGTCCTCCTCGATGTCTGGGATACAGCCGGTGCCGCAGAGATAGGTGGCACATTCAAAGTGGTGGTACAGGCTGCGGTAATCCAGGTTGATGGTGCCCACCACCGCCTCATGGTCGTCGCTGACGAACACCTTGGCGTGGACGAAACCGGGCGTGTACTCATAGATCTTCACTCCGGAGGCCAGCAGGGACGAATAGTGGGTCTTTGCCAGGGCGTAGGGTGCCGCCTTGTCCGGAATACCCGGCAGAATGAGCGATACCTCCACCCCCCGCTCCGCGGCAAATTTCAAGGCGGTCTCCAGCTCGCCGTCCAAAATCAGATAGGGCGTCATGATGTGGACATACCGGCGGGCCCGGTTCAAAATGTCGATGTATACCATCTCCCCCACCTTCTCGCTGTCTAAAGGACAGTCTCCGTAAGGCAGGACAAAGCCTCGGGCATTCTCCGCCGGCTGGGCGGGGGCCTTTAAAAAGCGGTCAAACTCCGGCTGCCGCTCGTCAATGCTCCACATCTGCAAAAACATGAGGGTAAAGCTGCGGACCGCCTCTCCCTGCAGCATAACGGCAGCGTCCTTCCAGTAGCCGAAGCGCTGGGTATGGTTGATGTACTCGTCCGCCAGGTTCACGCCGCCGTTGAAAGCGGTGTGCCCGTCGATGACCAGGATCTTCCGGTGGTCCCGGTAGTTATAATGGGTGGAAATAAAAGGGGAAATCGGCGCGAACACCTTGCACCGGATCCCCAGTGCCTGCAGCCGCTTGGGATAGTCGTGGGGCAATATGGAAAACTCGCAGGTGCCGTCGTACAGCACCCGCACATCCACGCCCTCCGCCGCCTTGCGGGCCAGGATCTCCAGGATACGGCCCCACATAAGGCCCTCGTCCACGATAAAATACTCCAGGAAAATGAAGTCCCTTGCCTCCTCCAGCTGCCGCAGCAGCTCGGCAAATTTTGCCTCGCCGGAGGGAAAATAGGTCACTGCCGTCCCGCCGTACACCGGGTAACAGCCACTGCGGCGGATATATCGGGCCAAAGCGGCGGCGCCTGGTTCCTCCTGTTCAAAGTTCACCTGCGTCTGCTCCTCCTGGGGGATGCTGTCCTTTGTCTGCTCAATGAGTTGGGCAAGGCGCTTTTTCAGCGCCCGGTGACCGACGTTGCTCTGGGTGTACAGGTACAAAAGGGCGCCGAACACCGGCATCACCGCCATGACGATGAGCCAGGTATTTTTAGCGGTAGGATCTGTGGAGCTGTTCAGCAGGACGCCCACCATGGTCACTGTGAAAATGACGGTACCGCCTAAAATGTGGGGAAGGAATTCCTCAAACCAGTAAAATCCGCAAAAGAGGAAAGCCACCTGCACCAAAAGCAGCAGGATCACCAGTCCCATCCGGCTGAAAACGGCACGGATAATGCCCCTGCGGCCTGTTTCCAGCAAGCGCATCCCCATGCTTTCCATATCTTTTTCTTCCATGAACACTCCTTCTCCGTGGCCTTCCTCAGCTCTCAAAGGCATCCAGGTTCTCCTGGAGCTTTTTGAAAAACAGGCTGGTGTGGTAGCCGTCCGCCGCCGCATGGGAGATGGTCACCGTCGCCGGCAGCGTATACCGTCCATCCTGCTCCGTAAACCTTCCAAAGTCAATGATGGGAAACAGTGCCGGCTCTCCTACGGAATGGGTAGTGCAGCCGGTAAAGTCCAGCCAAGGCAGACAGCTGATACAAAAGAAATTCGCCGGCTGTCCAGGACGGCCCTTAATGCCCCGGCAATCTCCATAGGCTTCCACCACCCGGCTAAACTCCCGGTAAAAGTCCTCAAATGCAGGGGAATATTCCATCCACAGATCGGTAAAAGTCTCATCCTCCGGATGGAATACCGTAAAGTTCAAGTTGGAGGTTTCCCACACGCCGACACCCCCCTCCGGCGGGACCATCATTCGCATGGCATCCATGCTGTTGACTGTTTTCGCCGCCGCGTATAAAAAGCAGCCGTAAAAGCGCAGATGCTCCCGCCGGGCCCGCTTCAGCGCTGCCGTCACGTCCAGCCGCGCTGTCAAGGAATACCCGCATTTGATCACATTTCGGTAGTAATGAAAGTGCTCACGGCGGGGCCAAGTTTCCAGATCAATTTTTCGATACGCAGGTAGATTGTCCATATGACCCTCCTGTTTTTTTATGCATTATAGCAGTTCCTGGGGAAAAAGTCCACCCGCAGCAAACGCAAAAACACATCCACCGGCGTAGCCGGTGGATGTGTTTTTATCAGCTTTCAGCAGGCTGGATGATTCGCCAACCTCGGTGACAGCATGGTCACCAACGCTGCGGCCATTTCCCATTTGGCTCGGCCAAATGGGGTCCCCTTCTTCATTTCACTTGCACGGGTGAAATGAATTCCCCCTTGCGCCAAGGTTTTGCTTCGCAAAACGCTTGTACGGGCCTTCGGCCCGCCCCGCATTGCGGGGCCCCGGGCGGCCTTCGAACGCAAAAAGGGCCGCCGCTTGCGCGGCAGCCCTTTTTATCAGCTTTCAGCAGGCTGGATTATTCGCCAACCTCGGTGACAGCGCCGGAACCAACGGTGCGGCCGCCCTCACGGATAGCGAAACGCAGGCCCTTCTCAATGGCGATGGGGGTGATCAGCTCAACGCTCATCTCGACGTTATCGCCGGGCATGCACATCTCAACGCCCTCGGGCAGAGTGATGACGCCGGTAACGTCGGTGGTGCGGAAATAGAACTGAGGACGATAGTTGTTGAAGAAGGGAGTGTGACGGCCACCCTCGTCCTTGGACAGGACATAGACCTGGCCCTTGAATTTGGTGTGGGGATGAATGGAGCCGGGCTTGGCCAGAACCTGGCCGCGCTCGATGCCCTGACGGTCAACACCACGCAGCAGAGCGCCGATGTTGTCGCCGGCCTCGGCGAAGTCCAGCAGCTTGTGGAACATCTCGATACCGGTAACGACGGTCTTCTTCTTCTCCTCGGTCAGGCCGACGATCTCGACTTCCTCAGAGAGCTTCAGCATACCACGCTCCACACGGCCGGTAGCAACGGTACCACGGCCGGAGATGGTGAAGACGTCCTCGACGGGCATCAAGAAGGGCAGGGAGTCATCGCGGGGAGGAGTGGGGATATAGGAGTCAACAGCGTCCATCAGCTCCTTGATGCAGGCATACTCGGGAGCGGCGGGATCGTTGGACTCGGAGATCAGGGCGTTCAGAGCGGAGCCCTTGATGACGGGGATGTCGTCGCCGGGGAACTCGTAGGTGCTCAGCAGCTCGCGGACTTCCATCTCCACCAGCTCCAGCAGCTCCTCGTCGTCCACCTGGTCGCACTTGTTCAGGAACACAACGATCGCGGGCACGCCCACCTGGCGGGCCAGCAGGATGTGCTCACGGGTCTGAGCCATGGGGCCGTCGGTAGCAGCGATGACCAGGATAGCACCGTCCATCTGGGCAGCGCCGGTGATCATGTTCTTGATATAGTCGGCGTGGCCCGGGCAGTCAACGTGGGCATAGTGACGAGCCTCGGTCTCATACTCAACGTGAGCGGTGTTGATGGTGATGCCGCGCTCCTTCTCCTCGGGAGCCTTATCGATGCTGTCATAAGCCTCGAACTGAGCCTTACCCTGCAGGGACAGCCACTTGGTGATAGCGGCGGTCAGAGTGGTCTTACCATGGTCGACGTGACCAATGGTGCCGATGTTAACATGGGGCTTGGTTCTTTCAAATTTCTGCTTAGCCATTTGAAAATCCTCCTAACAATTTAGAAAATACCTTTGGTGCAACGCGAAAAATATTCAGCATTGCTTATTTTACAGTATATTGTGAAGAAAATCAATACCCGAATTAGCCCTGGGACTTCGTACGGGTCTCCACGATCTTATCGCGCAGGTTCTTGGGCAGCTCGCAATAGCTGTGGGGCTCCATGGTGTACTGGCCACGGCCCTGGGTGGAAGAACGCAGGTCAGTGGCATAGCCAAACATGTTGGCCAGAGGCACCAGAGCGTCCACCTGCTGTGCGCCGGGACGGGCCTCCTGGCCCAGGATCTGGCCGCGGCGAGCGGTCAAGTCACCAATCACAGTGCCCAGGTAGTCATCGGGAGCGATGACAGAGACCTTCATGATGGGCTCCAGCAGCACGGGATCAGCCTTGCGCATAGCCTCCTTGAAGGCCATGGAGCCGGCGATCTTAAATGCCATTTCAGAGGAGTCGACCTCATGATAAGAGCCATCGTACAGAGTGACCTTCACATCCACAACGGGGAAGCCGGCCACAACACCGGCGTTCAGAGCACCGCGGATACCGGCGTCGACAGCGGGGATAAACTCCTTGGGGATGGAGCCGCCCACAACGGCGTTGATAAACTCATAGCCCTTGCCGGACTCGTTGGGCTCCACCTTGATCTTGACGTGGCCGTACTGGCCGGAACCGCCGCTCTGGCGCTTGTACTTGGTCTCCTGGTCCACAGCCTTCTTGATGGTCTCCTTGTAGGCGACCTGGGGAGCACCGACATTGGCCTCCACCTTGAACTCACGCAGCAGACGGTCGACAATAATCTCCAGATGCAGCTCGCCCATGCCGGCGATGATGGTCTGGCCGGTCTCCTCGTCGGTGTAGGTCTTGAAGGTGGGGTCCTCCTCGGCCAGCTTGATCAAGCCCATGGTCATCTTTTCCTGGCCAGCCTTGGTCTTGGGCTCGATAGCCACGCGGATAACGGGCTCGGGGAACTCCATGGACTCCAGAATGATGGGGTGCTTTTCATCGCACAGGGTATCACCGGTGGTGGTGTTCTTCAAACCAACAGCGGCTTCGATATCGCCGGCATAGACCTCTTCGATATCCTCCCGGTGGTTGGCGTGCATCTGCAGGATGCGGCCCATGCGCTCCTTCTGGTTCTTCACGCTGTTGAGCACGGTGGAACCAGTGGTCAAGTGACCGGAGTACACACGGAAGAAGCTCAGACGGCCCACATAGGGGTCGGTCATGATCTTGAAAGCCAGAGCGGCAAAGGGAGCGTTATCATCAGAAGGACGCTCTTCCTCCTCGTCGGTCTTGGGGTTGACACCCTTGATGGGGGGGATATCCAGGGGAGAGGGCATATAGTCAACGATGGCATCCAGCATCTTCTGCACGCCCTTATTCTTATAAGAGGTGCCGCAGACAACGGGGACCATTTCGTTGGCGATGGTGGCCTTGCGGATAGCGGCCCGGATCTTCTCCTGGGGCACTTCCTCGCCGCCCAGATACATCTCCATGATCTCGTCATCGAACATGGAGACAGCATCCATCAGCTTCTCGTGATACTCGTTGGCCAGATCCACCATGTCCTCGGGGATCGGCTCCACGCGCATATCGTTGCCCAGATCGTCATAATAGATGTCAGCATCCATTTCGATCAAGTCAACGATGCCGCGGAACGTATCCTCAGCGCCGATGGGCAGCTGAATGGGCACAGCGTTGCACTTCAGACGATCATCGATCATCCGCAGGACGTTGTAGAAGTCCGCGCCCATGATATCCATCTTGTTGACGTAAATCATGCGGGGGACCTTGTAGTTATCAGCCTGGCGCCACACAGTCTCAGACTGGGGCTCCACGCCGCCCTTGGCGCACAGCACGGTCACAGAGCCGTCCAGCACGCGCAGGGAACGCTGGACTTCAACGGTGAAGTCCACATGGCCCGGGGTATCAATGATGTTGATACGGGTCTTGGGGAACTTGCGGCCCTTGCCCTCGGGGAAGAACTTAGCGGAGCCCTCCCAATAGCAAGTGGTAGCGGCAGAGGTGATCGTGATGCCACGCTCCTGCTCCTGCGCCATCCAGTCCATGGTAGCCGTACCATCATGGGTCTCACCGATCTTATAGTTCACGCCGGTGTAGTACAGAATACGCTCGGTAGTCGTCGTCTTACCAGCATCGATGTGAGCCATAATGCCGATATTTCTGGTATTTTCAAGAGGTGTTTTTCTCGGCATACTGTTTCTCCTAACTTACCAGCGGAAGTGTGCGAAAGCCTTGTTGGCCTCGGCAGCCTTGTGGACTTCCTCGCGCTTCTTGACAGCGGCGCCGGTGTTGTTGGCGGCGTCCATGATCTCGCCGGCCAGACGCTCAGCCATGGTGCGCTCGCTGCGGGCCCGGGCGTAGGCAGTCAGCCAGCGCAGACCCAGGGTCTGACGGCGGGCGGGACGAACCTCCATGGGGACCTGATAGTTGGCACCGCCGACACGGCGGGCCTTGACTTCCAGGCTGGGCATGATGTTTTCCATAGCCTGGGTGAATACTTCGGTGGGATCCTTCTCAGTCTTCTCCTTGATCTGGTCGAAGGCCGCGTAAACCACCTTCTGGGCCACACCCTTCTTGCCGTCCAGCATCACGCTGTTGACCAGCTTGGTCACCAGCACAGAGCCGTATACGGGATCGGGCAGAACCTCTCTCTTGGGAACATTACCTCTTCTGGGCACTATGCTTCCCTCCTTCATAATTATTCTATGATCTCATAGGTACTCAAAAGGCATAACGCCTTCCGTGAATGCCTGCCAAAGAGGTCTGTACCTTCGTATATATAAACCTATTCGGCAAACTTTCAGAATGTTGCAGAACTTACTTCTGCTTGGGACGCTTGGCGCCGTACTTGGAACGGCTCTGCATACGGCCATTGACACCCTGGGTATCCAGCGTACCACGGATGATGTGGTAACGGACGCCGGGGAGGTCCTTGACACGGCCGCCGCGGATCATGACGACGGAGTGCTCCTGCAGGGAGTGACCCACGCCGGGAATGTAGGCGGTGACCTCATAGCCGTTGGTCAGACGCACACGGGCGATCTTACGCAGAGCGGAGTTGGGCTTCTTGGGGGTCGCGGTTCTCACGGCGGTGCAGACGCCTCTCTTCTGGGGAGAAGGCAGATCGGTGGTCTTGGTCTTGAGAGTGTTCAGACCGAACTGCAGAGCGGGAGAAGTGGACTTGAAGGTAACCTGTTCTCTTCCTTTACGGACCAGCTGGTTAAAAGTAGGCATTGATGTTCTCCTTTCTTTCATATTTTTGGCAGCCGCCACAGGCGACAGCCTTTATTTTTTACGGAAAGCCCGGAAGCTATTCCGAAAAAACCATTTTTCATTCCGCCAGAACAGCCACCACAGAGGCCCCCACCGTGATGCGGCAGGCCTTGCCCAGCTGGGCCATGGTGTATTCTGTTTCCACTGGGATACCGGCGCGGCTGCAGCCGTCAGCCACCGGATCGGTGATGGCAGGGTCGGCGTCACAGGCGAGATACACCTGGCAGGCCCGTCCCTCCCGGATCGCCTTGCGGGACTGCTTCACGCCGATGACCTTCTCTTGAGAAGCAAGTTCCGTGATCACAGGGATTCCTCCTGAAATGCATGGCAAAATTCGCAGAATATGTCCGCGCAAGTTGGAATTATAACATGTCGCCGTCAAATCGTCAAGTACTTCCGAAAAATGGATTTTTATTTTTCCTCTTTCACAAAATCCGTTGTTTTTATCCGGCTTTTTTTCATTTTTTGATGCATCCATCCGGCGCAAACTTTCTCTCCTCCATTTTCGTCTATCAAATAGAACATTTAAATAAGGAGGATTTCTATGAAACGTTTTGCTGCCCTGGCCGCTCTTCTGGTCCTTGTGCTGTCACTGACCGCCTGCGGCGCCGCCGCGGACAAGGGAGAAATTGTCTCCGGCGATGACGGCGACACGCTGGAAACGCTCTGCGGCGCCGACTATCAAGCCTACATTACCGAGACCATTACCATGCAGATGGGCAACCGCATGGACAAGGACCCCGCTGTTGTCTACTTCCCCATTGCGGAAAAGGCTCCCTTGACGGATTACGCCGCCATTGACGAGACCACGGACTTCCGGCTTGACGAGGACGGAAACGTCGTCATCCTCTTCCCCGCCGGCACCGTTACTGACGAACGCCACGGGGAGCAGTCTTTCCGCATCCCCCGTCCTTAAAAGGAAGAAAGAGGACCGCTGCGGCGGTCCTCTTTCTTTATTGCTTCAAAGCGTTCAGTTCTCCAGAACGGAGACCTCATCCGCGTTGGAACCGGCCGCCGCATCGGGGACCAGCTCCTCAGCAAACGTGTGATAGGCCTGGATGCCGGTACCGGCGGGGATGAGCTTGCCGATGATGACATTCTCCTTCAAGCCCACCAGGCGGTCGGCCTTTCCCTTGATGGCAGCCTCGGTCAGGACCTTGGTGGTCTCCTGGAAGGAGGCGGCGGACAGGAAGGAATCCGTAGCCAAAGAGGCCTTTGTGATACCCATGAGCAGCTGCGTGCCCACGGCATGGCGCAGAGGCTCGCCGTCCTCCCGGCGCTCGCCGGCAGCGTTGCGGCGGTCGATCTCCTCGTTGGCGTCGTCCAGCTCCAGGACATCCACCATGGAGCCGTCCAGCAGCTTGGTGTCGCCGGCGTCCTCCAGGCGGACCTTGCGCATCATCTGGCGGACGATGACCTCGATGTGCTTATCGTTGATGTCAACGCCCTGCTGACGGTACACGCGCAGAACTTCCTGGATGAGGTAGTTGTACACGGCGTCGGCGCCGCGGATCCGCAGCACGTCGTGAGGATTCAACGCACCGTAGGTCAGCTGGGTGCCGGCTTCAATGGTGTCGCCGTCCTTCACCTGCAGTCCGGTGTGGGGCACCGCGTAGGTGCGGGTATCGCCGTCGTCAGCGGTGACGATGATGTTCAAGAGGCTGCCCTTGGTGGCCTCCTCGAAGCGGACCTTGCCGCCGATCTCAGACAGCGTGGCCATACGCTTGGGCTTACGGGCCTCGAACAGCTCCTCAACACGGGGAAGACCCTGGGTGATGTCGCCGCCGGCCAGGCCGCCGGTGTGGAACGTACGCATGGTCAGCTGGGTGCCGGGCTCACCGATGGACTGGGCGGCGATGATGCCGACAGCCTCGCCGGGTCCAACGGGCTTGGAGGTAGCCAGGTTCATGCCGTAGCACTTGGCGCACACGCCGCTGTGGGCCTTGCAGGTCAGGACGGTGCGGATCATAACAGTGGGATGCTCGTCGCTGGCGGGGTCGAACTCGCAGCGGTCGCCCTCCCGGAAGTTCTCCTGGACCCAGTGGCGGGACTCCAGGATCTTGGCATCGCTCTCCTGCATCATGCGGTCGGAGGTCAGCAGGACCTCGCCGGTCTCGGCGTCCACCACATTGCCCACCAGGAAACGGCCCCGGATACGGTCGGAGAACTTTTCGATGACCTGCCCGTTCTCGCTGATCTCGGAGACCTTGATGCCGTGAGTGACATGGCAGTCCTCCTCCCGGATGATGACCTCCTGGGAGACATCCACCATACGGCGGGTCAGGTAACCGGAGTCAGCGGTACGCAGAGCGGTATCGGCCAGGCCCTTACGGGCGCCGCGGCTGGAGATGAAGTACTCCAGGGCGGTCAGGCCTTCACGGTAGTTGGCCTTGATGGGGATCTCGATGGTCTTACCGGCGGTATTGGCGATCAGGCCGCGCATACCGGCCAGCTGACGGATCTGCTTCATGGAGCCACGGGCGCCGGAGTCCGCCATCATGAAGATGGGGTTGTAGCGGTCCAGATTCTTCTGCAGAGCGTCGGAAACATCGTTGGTAGTCTTCTCCCAGACCTGCACCACCTGCTTGTAGCGCTCGTGGTCGGTCATGAAGCCCATCTTATACTGGTTTTCAATGTCCAGCACTGCCTGCTCGGAGGCGGCGACCATCTCGTACTTCTTGGGAGGAATGGTCATATCCGCGATGGAGACAGTGATGGCGGCGCGGGTGGAGTACTTGTAGCCGGTGGCCTTGATGGCGTCCAACACCTCGGCGGCCATGGTAAAGCCGTGCTTTTTGATGGTGCGGTCCACGATCTGGCCCAGCTGCTTCTTGCCGCAGGTGAAGGTGATCTCGTAATCCAGCGCCTTCTCGGGGTCGCTGCGGTCCACAAAGCCCAGATCCTGGGGCAGGTTGTGGTTGAAAATGATGCGGCCGGGCGTGACCTCCACCACCTTGGAACGCTCCACGCCGTCGATGGTCTTGGTCACCCGGACACCGATGGGGCAGTGGGGGCCGATAACGCCCTCATTGTATGCCATGAGGGCCTCGTCCTCATTGGCGTAATAGTGCAGGGGCTTGTAGGTGGCGGGACGCTTGCCCTCGGCCTTGGCCTGCTCGTTGGCGGCCAGGAACTCCTCGGCGTCCACCACGGACTGGGCGGGCAGGCCGGTCTCGCCGGCGTCCTCGCACCAGATGGTCTCGGCACCCTTTTCCGCCTTGCCCATGCGGTCCATGGTCAGATAGTAGGAACCCAGCACCATATCCTGGGTGGGAACGGTGACGGGGCCGCCGTCCTGGGGACGCAGCAGGTTGTTGGCGGAGAGCATCAGGATGCGGGCCTCAGCCTGGGCCTCGGCGGACAGAGGCACGTGAATGGCCATCTGGTCGCCATCGAAGTCGGCGTTGAAGGCGGTGCAGTTCAAGGGATGCAACTTCAGTGCGCGGCCATCCACCAGCACGGGCTCGAAGGCCTGGATGCCCAGTCGGTGCAGGGTCGGGGCGCGGTTGAGCATGACGGGATGGTCCTTGATGATGACGTCCAGCGCATCCCAAACCTCGGTGACGCCCTTGTCCACCATCTTCTTGGCGGACTTGATGTTGTTGGCGGTGCCGTCCTCCACCAGCTTCTTCATAATGAAGGGGCGGAACAGCTCCACGGCCATCTCCTTGGGCACACCGCACTGGTAGATCTTCAGCTCGGGGCCGACGACGATAACGCTTCGGCCGGAGTAGTCCACGCGCTTGCCCAGCAGGTTCTGGCGGAAGCGGCCCTGCTTGCCCTTGAGCAAGTCGGACAGGGACTTGAGGGCCCGGTTGTTGGCGCCGGTAACGGCACGGCCCCGGCGGCCGTTGTCGATCAGCGCGTCCACAGCCTCCTGCAGCATGCGCTTTTCATTGCGGACAATGATGTCGGGAGCGTTCAGCTGAATGAGGCGCTTGAGGCGGTTGTTGCGGTTGATGACCCGGCGGTACAGGTCGTTGAGGTCAGAGGTGGCGAACCGGCCGCCGTCCAGCTGCACCATGGGGCGCAGCTCGGGGGGGATGACAGGCAGCACGTCAATGACCATCCACTCGGGCTTGTTGCCGGAGATGCGGAAGGCGTCCACCACCTCCAGGCGCTTGACAATGCGAGCCTTCTTCTGGCCGGAAGCCTCCTTCAGCTCGGCGTGGAGCTGGGCGGACAGGGTGTCCAGGCCGCGGAAGGTCTCCAGCTCCGCCTCCAGGGCGTCCAACTTCTCCTGGTCGGCGTCGGACAGGGCACCGCCCCGTTCCTCGGCAGCGCAGCGCTTGGCGATCAGCTCGTCCCGCTGCTCCATCAGCTGGATCTTGCGGGTGCTGTCCTCGGGGCTGAGGCCCACGGTGGCCAGCAGCTTCTTCACGGCCTCGGCGCCCATGCCGGCCTGGAAGTCGTCCTCATACTTCTCCCGGTAGTCCCGGTACTCCTTTTCGGAGAGGATCTGATTTTTCATCAGCGGGGTCTCGCCGGGATCAACGACGATATAGTTGGCAAAGTACAGCACCTTCTCCAGAATGCGGGGGCTGATGTCCAGCAGCAGGCCCATGCGGGAAGGAATGCCCTTGAAATACCAGATGTGGGAAACGGGGGTGGCCAGCTCGATGTGGCCCATGCGCTCACGGCGGACCTTGGCCCGGGTGACCTCCACGCCGCAGCGGTCGCAGATCTTGCCCTTGTAGCGGATCTTCTTATACTTGCCGCAGTGGCACTCCCAGTCCTTGGTGGGTCCGAAGATACGCTCGCAGAACAGACCGTCCCGCTCGGGCTTCAAAGTGCGGTAGTTGATGGTCTCGGGCTTTTTGACCTCGCCGTAGGACCACTCACGGATCTGCTCCGGGGAAGCCATGCCGATTTTGATCGCGTCAAAGGCAATGTTGTTGCCGGTATTGTTATCCATCATATTGCGATTTCCTCCTTCAATGATCCAGAATGTTCAGTGTGACGAATGCTTCTGGATCATTCGTCGTCGAAGTCAGCGTCCATATCGGCGCCGGCATCCTCCGGGGCGTCCTCGATGTCAAAGCCGGAATCCTGGAACTCGGCATCCTCGGCAAAGCTGCGGTGACGGTCGTCGTCCGCGTCCATGCGGGCCAGGTTGAAGGTATCCATGGCGTCCTCGTCCTCCTTCAGCTCGATGGTGTTGCCATCGGCGTCCAGCACCTGGATGTCCAGGCACAGGGACTGCAGCTCTTTCACCAGGACCTTGAAGGACTCGGGCACGCCGGGCTGGGGCACATTGTGGCCCTTGACGATGGCCTCGTAGGTGCGGACACGGCCCGTCACATCGTCGGACTTGACGGTCAGGATCTCCTGCAGGGTATAGGCAGCGCCGTAAGCCTCCAGGGCCCAGACTTCCATCTCGCCGAAGCGCTGGCCGCCGAACTGGGCCTTGCCGCCCAGAGGCTGCTGGGTGACCAGGGAGTAGGGGCCGGTGGAACGGGCGTGGATCTTATCATCCACCAGGTGGTGCAGCTTGAGGAAGTAAACATAACCAACGGTGACCTTGTTGTCGAAGGGCTCGCCGGTGCGGCCGTCGTACAGGACGCTCTTGCCCTCGGGGTCCAGACCGGCTTCCTTCAGCAGGTCCTGAATATCGCTGTAAGTGGCGCCGTCGAAAATGGGGGTGGCCACCTTGTAGCCCAGCTTCTGGGCGGCGTAGCCCAGATGGACCTCCAGCACCTGGCCGATGTTCATACGGGAAGGCACGCCCAGGGGGTTCAGCACGATGTCCAGCGGCGTACCGTCAGGCAGGAAGGGCATATCCTCCTGGGGCAGCACCCGGGAGACAACACCCTTGTTGCCGTGGCGGCCTGCCATCTTATCGCCTACCTGGATCTTGCGGCGCTGGGCGATATAGACCCGGACCACCATGTTCACGCCGGGGCCCAGCTCGTCGCCGTTTTCACGGGTGAACACCTTGGTATCCAGCACGATGCCGGCCTCGCCGTGGGGGACCTTCAAAGAGGTGTCGCGGACCTCCCGGGCCTTCTCGCCGAAAATAGCCCGCAGCAGGCGCTCCTCGGCGGTGAGGTCGGTCTCGCCCTTGGGGGTGACCTTGCCCACCAGGATGTCGCCGGACTTGACCTCGGCACCCACGCGGATGATGCCGTTTTCGTCCAGGTCCTTCAAGGCATCCTCGCCCACGTTGGGGATATCCCGGGTGATCTCCTCGGGTCCCAGCTTGGTGTCGCGGGCGTCGATCTCGTACTCCTCGATATGGATGGAGGTGTACAGGTCCTCCCGCACCAGGCGCTCGTTCAGCAGAACGGCGTCCTCGTAGTTGTAGCCCTCCCAGGTCATGAAGCCAACCAGGATGTTCTGGCCCAGGGCGATCTCGCCCTGCTCGGTGGCGGGGCCGTCCGCCAGGACGGTGGGATCGTCGCCGCCGTGGACCCGCTCGCCCACGTCCACAATGGGGCGCTGGTTGATGCAGGTGGTGTGGTTGGAGCGCAGGTACTTGGTGAGCTTGTAGTCCTTGGTCTCGCCGTTGTCGTACTTGACGGTGACATGGCGGGCGTCCACGCTGGTGACCACGCCGTCGCCCTCAGCCAGGACCACGATCTCAGAGTCGATGCAGATCTTGTGCTCCATGCCGGTGCCGACGATGGGAGCGTGAGGACGCAGCAGAGGCACAGCCTGGCGCTGCATGTTGGCGCCCATCAAGGCGCGGTTGGCGTCGTCGTTGGGCAGGAAGGGGATCATGGCGGTGGCGATGGAGACCATCATGCGGGGGGAGATGTCGATATAGTCCACATTCTCCCGGTCCACTTCCACGATCTCGTCCCGGTGGCGGGCGGTGATACGGGCGTTGACGAGGCAGCCGTTCTCATCCACCGGCTCGACGGCCTGGCCGACGATGTAGTTGTCCTCCTCGTCGGCGGTCATATAGGTGATCTCGTCGGACACATGGCCGGTGGCCTTGTCCACGGCCCGGTAGGGGGCCTCGATGAAGCCGTACTCGTTGATGCGGGCATAAGTGGCCAGATAGGAGATCAGGCCGATGTTAGGACCTTCGGGAGTCTCGATGGGGCACATACGGCCATAGTGGCTGTAATGGACGTCACGGACCTCCATGTTGGCGCGCTCGCGGCTGAGGCCGCCGGGGCCCAGGGCGGACAGGCGGCGCTTGTGAGTCAACTCGGCCAGGGGGTTGGTCTGGTCCATGAACTGGCTCAAGGGGCTGGAGCCGAAGAACTCCTTGATAGCGGCGGTGACGGGCCGGATGTTGATGAGGCTCTGGGGGGTGACCACATCCAGGTCCTGGATGGTCATGCGCTCCCGGATGACCCGCTCCATGCGGGAAAAGCCGATGCGGAACTGGTTTTGCAGCAACTCGCCCACGCAGCGCAGGCGGCGGTTGCCCAGGTGGTCGATGTCGTCCTTGACGGAGATGCCCCTGGCCAGACCGTTCATATAGTTAATGGAGGTGAGGATGTCGTCGATGATGATGTGCTTGGGCACCAGGTCATCCTTGTGCAGGCGCAGCTGGTCCTTCAGCTCCTCGCCGGAGTACTGGCCCAGCAGCTCCTGGAGCACTTCAAAGCGGACCCGCTCCTTGATGCCGCACTCAGCCAAGGGGTCAAAGTCCACATAGTGCTTCAGGTCGCACATGCGGTTGCTCATGACCTTCAGAGGCGCGCCCTCCACATCAATGGTGACCTCGGCGACGCCCACGGTATCCAGCAGGCGGGCGTCCTCCTTGCTCAGCAGGTGGCCCTCCTCGAAGAGGATCTCGCCGGTGGCGGGGTCCGCCACGGGGTACACCAGCTTGTAGCCGGCCACGCGGTGCCACAGGGACAGCTTCTTATTGAATTTGTAGCGGCCCACGATGGACAGATCGTAGCGCCGGGGATCGAAGAACAGGTTGTGGATCAAGGTCTCCGCGGCCTCCACCGTGGGGGGCTCGCCGGGACGCAGCTTGCGGTAGATCTCCAGCATGGCGTCCTCGTAGTTCTTGCAGGGGTCCTTCTCCAGCGTGACAACGATGCGGGGATCATCGCCGAACATATCCAGGATCTCCGCGTCGGTCTTGAGACCCAGGGCGCGGATGAGGCAGGTGATGGGCAGCTTGCGGTTTTTGTCGATGCGGACCCAGAACACCTCGTTGGCGTCGGTCTCATACTCCAGCCAGGCGCCCCGGTAGGGGATGACGGTGGAGGTGAGGATGGGCAGGTCGGTCTTGATGTCGATCTCCTTGCCGTAGTACACGCCGGGAGAACGGACGATCTGGGAGACCACCACGCGCTCGGCGCCGTTGATGACGAAAGTGCCGGAGTGGGTCATCAAGGGGAAGTCGCCCATGAAGATCTCCTGCTCCTTGATCTCCTCGGTCTCCTTATTCCGCAGGCGGACCTTCACCTTCAAGGGGGCGGCGTACGTGGCGTCCCGGGCCTTGCACTCCTCCACGTCATACTTGGGTGCCTCGTCCATCTTGTAGTCGATGAAGGTCAGCTCCAGGTTGCCCTGATAGTCCGTGATCGCGCCCACGTCGGCAAATACCTCACGCAGGCCGGTGTCCAAAAACTCCTGGTAAGACTTCTTCTGGATCGCCAGAAGGTTCGGCATGGGCATGACTTCCTCGTGCCGGGCAAAGTTCTTACGAAGGGTCTTTCCGTAGTACTTGTCTTTGGCCATCTTCTCATTCACCTTTCTTCTGCGGCCCCCGCCCTGTCCGGCGGCGGACACATGTTATTTGTTCAGTCGGCAGCGAAGAGTTTGATACACACGGCGTTGTTGTTATAAATCTCACGCTTCGCTATTGCATTGTCCTGGGAAATGTGCTATTGTAACCATAGAAATGAGAGTGGATATCTATCCATTCTCATCATATAAGCGATTAATTTTACCACGCCGTTTTTCCCCTGTCAAGGGGATTTTTTTGTGTCCATCCCTATAAAATAAAACTGCCTCCGTCCCGCGGGACGGAGGCAGTTTCAGGCTGTCGAAAAAGTCCAGCATAGCTGGGCTTTATCGCATTTATATGGTAAAATAAGCATGGGTGATGAAAGATGCTGGAACGAGGGAAACTGGATCGCGGAATCGT
>NZ_JBQKKR010000019.1:0-37405 GCF_052116665.1 Dysosmobacter sp. Sow4_B12
GCGGAAATGGAATGACTCTGTCCATTTCCTGTTCTCAATTCTATTTCCCCGAATTTGCGCTGAAACCCCGGTTGCTGCCTAATGCACAACCGGGGTTTCTCGACAGGCTGAATCCCGAAACCTTTCGGTTTCGGGATTTTTGTTCGTTTTTCCCTATGCGCTATCATATGAAAAGGGCCACAGTCAAACCTTTTGGCTGGCTCTGCTCCAAAAAGTCTATGGTGTAGCAGAGCCGGATAAATTCATTACTTTTGAGGACCAAATCATGCTGGACCACACCAGCTTTATTGACGGCTTCATTCCGGCCACCCACGTTCTGATTGAGCAAAAGGGCATCGGCAAAGATTTGAGAAAGCCTATTAAGCAGTCTGACGGCTCCCTGTTAACTCCTTTTCAGCAGGCCAAGCGGTATGCTGCCGAGTTACCCTATTCCCAACGTCCCCGTTGGATTGTGACGTGCAACTTCGCTGAGTTCAACGTCTACGACATGGAGCGTCCCACAGGCGAGCCAGAGGTCATTTTCTTAAAAGACTTGGAAAAGGAATATTACCGCCTGCAATTCCTGGTGGACACAGGGGACCACAATATCAAAAAGGAAATGGAAATTTCCTTACAGGCTGGCGAGCTAGTAGGCGTTCTGTATGATGCGCTGCTAAAGCAGTACAAGGACCCCAGTAGCCCGGAGACTCTGAAAAGCCTGAACGCCCTGTGCGTCCGGCTGGTATTCTGCCTGTATGCAGAAGATGCCGGGATATTTGGGCACCGCGAGATGTTCCACGATTACCTCCGGGATATTCCGGCCAGCGGTTTGCGTAAGGCTCTGGTGGAGCTATTTAAGGTTTTGGACCAGAAGCCGGAAGAACGGGACAAATATCTTGCGGATGATAACCCGGCGCTAGCGGCGTTCCCCTATGTGAACGGCGGACTGTTTGAGGATGAAAGTATCGAAGTCCCGCCGTTTACCGAGGAACTAAAAACGTTGCTGCTGGGGCGGGCTAGCGAAGACTTTGACTGGTCCGCCATTTCTCCCACTATCTTTGGTGCCGTATTTGAAAGCACTCTGAACCCGGAAACACGGCGCTCCGGCGGGATGCACTATACCAGCATTGAGAACATCCATAAGGTCATTGACCCTCTGTTCCTGGACGGACTGAAAGCGGAACTGGCAGAAATCAGGGAAATATCCGTGGATAAAACACGGACTTCCAAGCTGAAAGCCTTCCAAAGCAAGCTGGCAAGGTTGAAGTTTTTGGACCCCGCCTGTGGCTCCGGCAACTTCCTGACAGAGACGTATATCTCTCTGCGGAGATTGGAAAACGAAGTGCTGGCCTTAATGGTGGAATCCGCCCGCAAACAGGTAGCAGGACAAATCATGTTGGGTGGAGAAGGAGATATTAACCCTATTCAGGTTTCCATTCATTCGTCACCAGCAGCGCACCCCGGCAGCAGTGTCAAGACTAGCCCCAACGGGGCTACTCGCGCAAAAATCCGGCTTATCTCCTATTAGAGATCAGGACGGATTTTTGCGGTCTTGACACTACCGCCAGGGTGTGCCAGAAAATTTGACAAGATTTCGTAAAGCTGGTATATAAGATAATGGCAACAGCAAACGGATTGGCCGCGTTCGTTTTGCGCCTGCCATTTTAAAGGAGATAATGTAATTTTTAGTTTATAGTGTCTAGGAAGAAGATTCTGAATTTTATTTTTTTTTAAGAAGATAACCTTGCGGCTAACCGTCCCGGGCATCTGGGACACAAGTAGGCGTAGTAACCCCGATGTATTCATTCGCCACCGGGGGGCACTACCCGGGGGCCTGGTCATAAGAGGATTCTTGTATGTATCAGGACTACCCCAAACGCATTAAGGCACTGCGGCGCAGCCAGGAAATCTCTCAGGCAAAAATGGCGGAGGAGCTCGATATCTCCGAGCGTACTTACCGTGACATTGAGCACGGCATTCTCTCCCCTCGCGTTGATCTTCTGAGCAAAATTGCTCAACAGTTGGGCACTACCGCAAGTGACTTGCTGCGTTGAACAAGGAAAGCATCTGTACCAAACAGGTACAGGTGCTTTCCTTTTTTCGGCACCGGCACGAACTTTCCTGAAACCGGCAGATTCATGGGATGTTCCAAATAATAAACCTATTGTACACTAACATCAGCAGGACAGCCAGTTGGTTGACTTGCTACGGTGGCCACCGTACCCTCTCCACCCAGCCAAGCTTGGCTATCCCCCTTCCGGGGATGTACCTTGATAATTCAACATTGATAAGGAGTGAACAAGCAATGAAGGTTAAACTCATCGGCAAGGCGCACCGCGAGGGTATCAGCACCCGTACCGGCAAGCCCTACAACATCATCACTCTCCACTGCATGGGGACTGCCCGTAACGTGGAGGGACAGGCGGTGATGCACGTCACCCTCAACGGCGCCGAGCATCCCTATGACCAGCTCCGTGTTGGCAGCGAATGCGTGGTGGAGTACGACTCTACCGGCGCGCTCGTGGACTTCCAGCCCATCGCTGGTCCCGCCAACAACGGTGGTGCTCGTTAATCGAATCCATTTCATTGGTATAGAGGGGTGTTTCCACCCCTCTATACCAATGAAGCCCCCAAACGAACACATATGAGCGTCGATGTATCTAAATCCTGGTTTGCAGTTCTAAATAACCCTGCTGAGCACGGTTTTTCCGGAACTCCGCAGGAAGTATGCGAACAGCTTCGGGACGAGTGGGTACGTGACAGTACCACCCGTTCTGGAGCTTGGGCCTACTGCGTCAGTGCAGCGGGCTTCCATCATGTCCATATGGTCTTAGAAGATAAAGTTTCCATGCGTTTTTCGGCAATAAAAAAGAGTTATGCCGCAGGTATGCATTTTGAAGAAACCAAAGGTACAAAACAACAGGCCGAGGACTATATCTATAAAAGATATCCATTCGATGAAAAGGGAGAACAGATCCTCCATATCACTAAAGCTGGTTCCATCCGCGGACATCAAGGAAAGAGAAACGACATTGAAAGAATCGGAGAACTGCTGGAAGATGGCAAAACACCAGATGAAATTTTAAGAGAAGATTTTGCCTACTATCGCTACCAAATGATGATTCGGCAAGCATTTTATGACAAACGCCGTCGTGATGTCCCCCCTATCCGAGATGTAAAAGTACACCTTATTATTGGGCCCCCTGGGTCCGGCAAATCCTATCATTATCCACGTCTATGTGAACAATACGGCGAAGATAAGGTTTATATTGTAACCGACTATAAAAACGGTGGCATGGACCGCTACGCTGCTGAACCATATTTATTTTTGGATGAATATAAAGGCCAATTACCCTATGCAACTTTTCTCGCAATTACCGCCCACTACAAAACGCAAATTCATGCGAGATACACAAACGTCTGGGCACTTTGGAACGAGGTATTTATCACGTCCGTTCTTTCACCCGAATCTCTTTACAGAATAATGGTACCTCTCGAATTACAGACAATTGACTCTATCGAGCAGATGCTTCGAAGGTTTAACGATATAACTTATTGCTACAAAGACGGAAATGCTTATAAACGCTATACTATCCCCATGTCAGACTACCGCGGAATGGATGTGTTGCGCACTGACGCTATGGCGTTTGGTGACGTGCTACCTTTCCCTGATAGTAAAGACGAGGTTGGGGGGTAGTGTTACCCCCCAACCTCGTTACAGTTACAAAAAGCTGCAAAAGGCTTGATTCTACAAGGATTTCTTTGTAACCAAGGATGGTTACAAAGATTCTTTCGTTACACCAAGAAAGCAGGTATTTTCTATGAACGATAAAAACACCTTGCAGCAGATTCTTCAATTTCGTTACCTGGGAATGTTTCTTCTCAACGGGTTTGAAACAATCATTTCCAACACGAAATATGTAGTCTGCTTCGTTGCTTCTATCTGCCTCTATTTCTTCATTGGAACGAGGCTCATTTCCAGTTACAGCGGTCCTCTGGCAAAAATGTACATGACAGTTTCCTGCATCGCTCTTTTGCTGGTGGGCGTTCTGACGCTGATGTTCGGAATCTGGCGAATCGGCGCGCCAAAAGGCTACATCGGTATTATGCAGAATATGTACCGGGTAGGCCTCGTCAATGCCGCTGGGGAAGCTCCGGTACTGGTGTCTCGCCGGAAATCAACGGACGATTCCAAAACAGAGATATGGGAATATGAGACATACGGCATTCCATTCTCCGCATGGCTAGATTCTGCGGAAAAGCTGGAATCTGCTCTGGATATAGCGCTTACCAGAGTAGAACCCGGAAAAGACGGGCGAACCGCTTTGCTCACGGTTGTACCCCATCCCGGCCCATGGCCGAATCTGCTGCTTTGGAATAATAATTTACTGCATCCCAAAAATTCTGTACTCCTCCTGGGAGAAAACCGCTGTGAACAAGTTACGTTGGACTTATCCAGCATCCCCCACATCCTGACAGCTGGCCGTACCGGAAGTGGAAAGTCAGTGCTGCAAAAGTCCCTCATGCTTCAGGCGCTTTTGCATGGGATGGCTGTCATCCTTGTGGATTACAAATTTGGTGTAGATTACAGTCGGGAGTGGCATCATCACTGTCAAATCATCAAGGACGATGACAGTTTCCTCGCCAAGTTGACGGAACTTCTGAAAGAAATGCAGCGCCGCTATGAAATTCTGGAAAAAAGCGGCTTCCCTAACATTGACAAATACAACGAGGCTGGGAATGCTCCCCTGCGGCGCGTCTGCCTGTTTGTAGATGAAATCGCGGAGTGTTTGGACAAGTCAAATGCTACCGACAAGAAGAGCAAGGAAGTAACCGCCGCCATCTCTGCCTCTATATCCAGTCTATGCCGCCTCGGACGTGCTGCGGGCATCCACGTTTTTCTTTCAACACAGCGCGGCTCCGCTGATATTCTCTCTGGCCAAATCCGCAGCAATGTCTTTAAGATTCTTGGAGAAGCTGACGAAAATTTGAGCATCCTAACTCTTGGTAATGCTGATGCCGCAAAGAAAATTCCGATTGAAGCCCATGGCAGGTTTATCGATGAGCGTGGAAATATGTTCCAGGGATACTATTCCGATTATGGTCCCGAAGTATTTTCCGTGCTTTCGGAAGGTACTTTATGAGTAAGCAGGTATTTTCGGACCTTCCTCTGGTCCTGACTGTCCCGCAGTTAGCAGATGTCCTGAACATCGGGCGCAATAGCGCCTATGACATAATTCGTAGCGGGAGAATCAAAAGCATCCGCATCGGCCATCAAATCAGGATTTCCAGAACCGCTCTCTTGGAATTTCTCGATGTGAATTAACCATTGACCCACTGCCACGCATGATGTACTATCATAAAAGTGCATCTGCGTGGCAGTTAGTTAGGAGGTATAAAGAGATATATGCCACGCAAAAAAGAAATGGGCCGCTCTGCAAACGGAACCGGCACCATACGCAAAAAAACAGTCATCAAAAACGGAAAAGAGTACATCTATTGGGAGGCCCGCTATACAACAGGATTTGACCCTGGCACAGGGAAACAAATCCAGCGTTCCATCACAGCCAAAACGCAAAAAGAAGTCGCTCAAAAGCTGAAACAGGCCACCTATGAAATTGACCAGGGAACCTACTTAGCACCAACTAAGCTGACAGTTGAAGAATGGCTGGATATTTGGGTTAAGGATTACTTGGAGGATGTGAAGTCATCGACCAAATATCTGTATATGCGGAACGTGGAGCAGTACATCATCCCTCACCTGGGAGCTGTCAAACTGGAAGCCCTGACCTCTCCCATGGTCCAAGCGCTTTACAATAAGCTGCTGAAACCCGAGAATGTAGATGTCAAAGCTCTTTCCGCAAAGTCCATCCGAAATGTCCACGGTGTGCTTCACAAGGCTCTTCAGCAGGCGGTACTAAATGGGTATCTTCGGGTGAATCCCTCGGATGCCTGTAAGCCGCCCCGGGTAGTAAAAAAAGAAATCCAGCCCTTGAATGAAACCCAGGTTTCTGAATTTCTAGTGGCTATCCAAGGGCATACCCATGAGTACCTGTATAAAATCACATTATTTACAGGAATGCGCGAGGGTGAGGTGCTTGGCCTCACCTGGGACTGTCTGGACCTGGAACATGGCACGCTTCTTATCAAACAGCAGCTTCGCCGGGAGCAGAAAAAGGGTGGCAAGTATTATTTCTCGCCCCCCAAAAACAACAAAACTCGTGTTCTGACCCTAGCTCCCTCGGTTATCCAGTTATTCCGTTTGCAAAAACTAAAGCAAAATGGGATGCGTCTGAAAGCCGGGGATTGCTGGGAGGAAAACAGCCTTGTTTTCTCCAATCAGACTGGTGGCTTTCTTTCCTACCGCACCGTCTATGATTGCTTCAAGCGAATCATGGTCAAAATTGGTTCTCCCTCTACCCGCTTCCACGATCTGCGGCACACCTATGCGGTTCTGGCAATCAAGAGTGGAGATGACATCAAAACGGTGCAGGAAAATTTGGGCCACGCCACGGCTGCGTTTACTCTGGACATTTACGGCCATGTCACGGCTCAAATGCGGAGGAATAGTGCTGACCGTATGGAGCAGGTCATCAAGAGCGTTTCCACGGGCTGATTTCTTATTGGCGTCAATAAGGGAAAAAACAAGGGAAAACATTTGGAAAGGCAAACAAAAAAATCCCTCAGAGCCTTGCGGCTCTAAGGGATTTCAATGGTGGACGATACAGGACTCGAACCTGTGACCCCCTGCACGTCAAGCAGGTGCTCTAGCCAGCTGAGCTAATCGTCCGAAGCGGAACGAATATAGGATACACGAAGTTGCCTGCTTTGTCAACACCTTTCTTGCAATTTTTTTCTGTTTTTGTTATACTGCTCCCAGCACTGTGACAGGAGGTCTTTTTATGAAGCAAGTCGCTTTGATCACCGGCTCCTCCCGCGGTATCGGACGGGCCGTGGCCGCGGAGCTTTCCCGGCAGGGATACGCCGTCTGCGTCAACTATCTCCTGCACCGGGCAGAGGGCGAGGCCCTGGCGGCCCAGCTGCGGTCCCAGGGACGGGAGGCCATTGCCGTGCAGGCGGATGTGGCGGACAGCCAGGCGGTAGACGCCATGGTGCGGCAGACGCAGGAGGCCCTGGGCCCCGTCACCCTGCTGGTGAACAACGCCGGCATCTCCTGGCACGGCTTGTTCCAGGACATGGGTGACGATGACTGGGACCGCCTGCTGGCGGTGAACCTCACCGGCGCCCGGAACGCCGCCCGGGCCGTACTGCCCGGTATGATCAGTGAAAAGAACGGCTGCATCGTCAACATCTCCTCCATGTGGGGCCTGCGGGGCGCCAGCTGCGAGGTGGCCTACGCCTGCTCCAAGGCCGCCATCGTGGGACTGACCCGTTCCCTGGCGCTGGAGCTTGCCCCCTCCCACATCCGGGTGAACTGCGTGGCGCCGGGCTGCATCGAAACGGACATGGTGCGCGTGCTGGGGCCGGAGACCCAGGACATGCTGGTGGAGGAAACACCGCTGGGCCGTCTGGGCACGCCGGAGGACATCGCCCACGCCGTGGCCTTTTTGGCGTCGGAGAAGGCCTCCTTCATCACTGGGCAGGTGCTCACCGCCGACGGCGGCTTCATCGTCTGACATATAATATAAAAAAACGCCGCTGCGGATGCAGCGGCGTTTTTTCATGCCTTTCCCGGCAGCGGCGGCGCATGGAGGATCACCCGGCCAAAGCTTACCAGGCTCCGGCCGCTGGCCGGCGTCAGCAGCACGTCGGCGTCCGCCCGGGCACGGTTCAGGGAAAACAGGTACACGTTGCCGAAGGGGTCCTTGTAATACTGCTTGCACAGCATATCGCCGTCCACGCAGAAAATACCCACGTCGCCGTTTTTCATAGGGTCCCGGTTCACGTAGACCTGGGAGCCGTCGGCAATATACGGCGTCATGGAATCTCCCTGGATGCGGACGGCAAACTCCGCCGCGGCCGGCACCTGGTCCGTCACCTCTATATAGTCAAAGTCCTCCCCAAACACCGGCGCGGCATAGCCCGCCGCGGCGGGACAGCGGTACAGGGGGATGACCCGGGGCTCCTGCCGCTCCCGGCTCTGCTCTACCTCGTCCCGGTAGGCGCAGAGGGCCTCCACTACGGAGCGCACCGTTTCCCGTCCCGTGGGGGACAGGCCCCGGTACTGCTTCAGCAGCGCCCGCTCGCTCTGGGAGAGCACCTGCCCTCCGGCGGAAAAGCTGTCTTGAAAAAGAACATTCGGTTCCGTCTGAAGGCAGTCGAACAGCCGCAGCATCACTTCCTCCTTGGGAAAGCTGACGCCGGTCTCGTAATTGCCGATGGCGGAGGGAGAAACCCCCAGCCGCTGGGCCAGCTGGGTCCGAGAGACCCCCAACTCCTCCCGCCGGGCACGCATGCGCTCGCCGAAGCTCATGGGACCACATCCTTTCTGATGGTATCCTATCTGATTTTTTTGTCCTTGTCAATTATTTTTTACAAGAAACTTGTTAATTACGCCTTGACACGCCAATATACTTGTGATATTCTAGCATCGTTCACAAGATTCTTGTTGTTTCCTCTCCACTCCGCCGGAATCCTGTCGAACAGCCGGCGTCCGCGCCGCCGGCAAAAAAAGAAACGCCCGATCTCTCAGACGTTTCTTACAGCACCAAGGCAGCATAGATGCAGCCTCTTTTAGGGCTGGATTGCCCCCAAACCGAAGCCCAGTGAAGCGGGTTCGATTTGGAAAGGAGGAGCAACAGCATGAGGGCGCTCCGACTTAGTGGGGGAAGGTGGATTCGCCCGCCTGCGGGCGGGCCGTTTCGCGGCTCTGACGCGCCACTGGCGCGTCATTCACTGCCGCTCCCCTTCGAATCCACAGATACACGTAAAAACACCGCCCACCCTGACGGGTGAACGGTGTTCTTGGTGGGGGAAGGTGGATTCGAACCACCGAAGTCAGTGACAACAGATTTACAGTCTGCCCCATTTGGCCGCTCTGGAATTCCCCCATATGAACTTGGAGCTGGTGGACGGATTCGAACCCCCGACCTGCTGATTACAAATCAGCTGCTCTACCAGCTGAGCTACACCAGCAGTTCCAACAGCAGGATTTATCTTACCAGATGATTTTTATTTTGTCAACAGAATTTTTCCGATTTTTCTTGATTTCTTAAGGAGGGACCTGTTTGTTAAATGATACCCGCCGCCTGGAGCGGCACCCCCTGCTCTGCACCCTCTGCGGGCAGGAGATCGTCCCGGGTGAGGAATACTGGTACTGCAGCGGCAACTGCGTCTGCCGGGCGTGCCTGCCGTCCTTTGCCCGGGCGGAGCTGGCGCCTTACCGCCAGACACGGGGGAAGGAGGAGCGCCTATGACACTGCTGGAAATGTCCGTCTCCTACGCGGACAGCGCCTCGGCCCTGCGGCTGCGCATGGCGGAGCTGCGGGCTGCCATGCGGCAGCTTTCAGACCCGGAGGAGGTCCGGGCCCTGCGGGCCCGCATCGCGGCGCTGGACCCCCTGCTGCGGGAGGCAAAGGCCCTGGCGGAGCTGACCGCCCACTACTATGACAGGAGCTATCACAAACATGAGAAATACACCCTCTAAAGGCCGTCCCGGCCAGTGGATCGGCGATATGACCGTGTGGCTGCGGGAAAACAGCCCGGACAACAGCGAGCAGATGGACCGCCTGCGGCGCAACCTCCAGGCAGCCCGTGCCCAGGAGCTGACACCCCGGCAGCAGCAGGTGCTGGAGCTGTATTACGACCGTCATCTGCCCACCACGGAGATTGCCCGTCTGCTGGGCGTCCGGCGGTCCACGGTGTCCCGCACCCTCTGCCGGGCCAGGGCCCGGCTGTACAAGGCCCTGCGGTACAGCCTTTAAGACGTTTTTCCTCTTGAGCTTTTCGGCGGGAGCCCGTATAATCAAGGTACGTACAACGGACCGACAGGAGGAAACACTATGCTGTACAATTCTCTGCACAACCGCGCCCTGCGGCTGGTGGTGGCTGTGATCGGCGAGCTGATCGCCGCCGCCGCGCTGAATCTGTTCATCGTGCCCCTGCATTTATACACCGGCGGCCTCATGGGCGTGTGCCAGCTGCTGCGCACGCTGGCCAGCGACTATCTGGGCATGAGCTTCGGCGCCTACGACGTGGCCGGCATCCTGTATTTCCTGCTGAACATCCCCATTTTGCTGGTGGCTTATAAGAATCTGGGGCGCGGCTTCGTGATAAAGACCCTCATCTGCACCCTCTCCTTCTCCCTGTTTTACAGTCTCCTCCCCTCGCCATCCGTCCCCGTGGTGGAGGATTACCTCACCGCCTGCCTGCTGGGCGGCATCCTGGCCGGTGTGGGCAGCGGCCTGGTCCTCACCTGCGGCGCCAGCGGCGGCGGACTGGACATCGTGGGACTGTGTCTAAGCAAGCGGGGCAGCCGCTTCACCGTGGGCAAATTCTCTTTGACCTTCAACGCCGTTTTGTACACCGCCTGCCTGTTCTTGTTCAGCCCGGAGGTTGCCATTTACTCCGTCATTTACAACTTCTTCACCTCCATGGTGCTGGACCGGGTACACCAGCAGAACGTCAGCGTCCAGGCCTTGATCTTCACCAAGGGCGACGAGGACGCTCTGGCCCGCTTCATCATTGAAAACCTGGGCCGCAGCGTCACCTATTGGGAGGGTGTGGGCGCCTACACCAAAGAAGATGTGCATGTGCTGTGCGTGTGCCTTTCCAAGTTTGAGATCGAAGAGCTGGTCCACGCGGTCCACACCATCGACCCCCACGCCTTCCTGACCACCCAGGAGGGGACCCGCATCTACGGCAATTTCCGGCGGAAGGTGGGCTGAGAGCCGCTATTGCTTTCTCTGATAGGCCTCCATCGGATTTTCGTATTTCTTGTCCCGCCCGGAAACACGGTATAATACAGAAAGAGACCTTTTACCGCCGCGGCCCTTGCCGCGAAATGACACCAGGAGGGATTCATGATGAAGCATCCGATCGCTGTTTTGGCCGGCACGCCCGTGGACACGCAGATGGGAGTGGACTTTCTCACCGGTGCGGGCCTGCCGGGCATCGCTTTTCCGCTGTCCGCCGACCCCCGGGAGCAGACCGCTTTCCAGATCTCCTCAGCCGCCGAAAAGCAGGCCCGGGCGCTGGCTGTGCTGAAGCAGGCCATGGGGCAGGGCTGCGAAAAGGCCTTTGTCTACTGCAATTCCCTGTCCGCCTCCGTGGATTTCCCCTGTTTGGCCCGGGAGACGGGCATGAAGATCGTAACGCCCCTGGACGTGTACCGGGACCTGGCGCCCCGCTATGAGCGCCTTGCGTTCATCGCCGCCAACGCCCAGGGCCTGGCGGGCATTGAGCGGGTGCTGCTGGCCGCCAACCCGGCGCTGGACACCCTGTCCGCCGCCGCGCTGCCGGCGGTGCTGGCCATCGAACGGGGCGAGGACCCGGACCTGCTGGTGGAGCACTACCACCTGGCGGAGCTGGCGGACTGGTTCGCCGCCTGCGGCATGGAGGCCCTGCTGCTGGGCTGCACCCATTTCCCCTATTTCAAGGACGCCCTGGCCCGGCGGACAAGCCTGCCTCTCATCGACCCGGCCCAGGAAATGCTGGACCGGCTGTAAGCTGGAAAGCCACGGTAAAAGCCCGTGTCCGCGCAATGCGCGGACACGGGCTTTTTGCGGTTTTAGAAGCCAAAAACGCCGTACTTGTCCCGGAGGCGCTCCAGCTTTTCCAGCACCGGCCCTGTCAAAAGCCACAGGTACACCGCCGTGGCGGCAGCCTGGACCAGGTCCATGGGAAGTCCCGCGGTCCAGTAGGCCAGCACCATCCCCCACGTGGGCGTCCCCTGCCACATGAGGACGGAGGCGGTATTCAAGAGGAGGCCGTAGACCGCCAGGGCTGATACCGCCCCAAAGGCGGCAAGAGGGCCCCGCTTCGCCGGGAGCGGACCTTGGCAGAACAAGGCGCCAGACAAAAGGCCGATGAGCCCCATGGCGAACATCTGCCACGGCGTCCAGGGCCCCTGGCCGAAGAGGACATTGGAGGCCAGCATGGTGACGGCCCCCACCAAAAATCCGCTCTCGCCGCCCAGGGCCGCGCCGGTCAGCACGGTGAGGGCGATGACGGGCTTACACTGGGGCAGCATGGAAAACGCCGCCCGGCCGGCCACCCCCAGGGCGCAGAGGACGGCGATGACCGCCACTTCCCGGGCCTGGGGCCGGCGCCGCTCAAAGGAGAGGAGAAAGGCCGCCGTACATTCCAGCAGCACCAAAAGCGCGGTGAAGAGGTACTTCCTGTCCTGAAAGAGCGCCATGCCCGCCAGAACCGTCAGCGGCACCAGCACCAGCAGGGAAAGCAGGGCCGGCAGGCGAGAGCCGCCCCTTCTTTCGCGTCGGGCCGGTGTCTCCTCCGGCGGCAGGGGCCGCCCTGGCGCCGCTTGTCGCGAGATGTCGGGCATCTCCGCGCCGCCGCAGCTTTCGATCACCTCCGCCGCCGTCACCGCCTCCGGCAGCTGCCCCTCCGCCATGCGGTTGGCGGCGGTGGTGTAAAACCGGCTGCCGGCGAAAAAACGCCGGGGCGTGTCCGCCGCCGCGGCGGCACCGTCAAACAGTAGCACACACCACTGGGCGTTCTCGGCACAAAACTCCAGGTCGTGGCTGACCATGACAACGGCGGTCCCCCGCCGCCGCAACTGCTCCAGGATGTCCGCCAGACGCCGCTTGCAGGCGGGGTCCAGGCCCTTGGTGGGCTCGTCCAGCAGCAATATGTCCGGTGCTCCCAGCAGCACCTTGGCAAGCGCCGTGCGCTGCTGCTCACCGCCGGAGAGGTCGTACGGGTGCCGCTCCAGCAGCGTCTCCAGGCCGCACAAAGCCGCCATCTCCGCCCGCCGGGCAGAGTCTCCGCAGACCTCCTCCAGCTCCTGCCGGACGGTTTTCCCTGCAAACAGGGCCTTGGGGTCCTGGGGCAGGGCTCCCACAGTGCCGCAGACCTCCACCCTGCCCCGCTGGGGACGGTTTCGGCCGCACAGCAGCGACAGCGCCGTGGTCTTTCCCGCGCCGTTGCCGCCCACCAGCGCCGTCACCTCGCCCCGCCGGACCTCCAGGTCCAGTCCCCGGAGCACATCCGCCTCCTGCTTGCCATAGCGGAACCACACGTCCCGCAGGCGTGCCGCCGTCTCCGTCCCGGGCCGTTCCGGCGGAGGCGGAAGGGGGCGGAGGGGATGCGTTTGGGCATAATCCGCCAGCCAGTCCCGTCCCTCCCGGACGGAGAGGGGACAGGGGCGGTCATTGGGCACCGCCGCCCACACCCGCACCGGAACCGGCATGGCCCGGAACATGGCGTGGCCGGCCTCCCGCAGGAAGGCGGCGGCCTGCTTTGGCGGTCCCTGGCACACCAAACGCCCCCCGTCCAACACCAGCAGCCGGTCCGCAAGAGGCAGCACCCGGTCCAGGTGGTGCTCCGTCAGAAGGACCGTGGTGCCGGTCTCCCGGTGGACCCGCTCCACCGCCGCCAAAAACTCCCCGGCGGCAATGGGGTCCAGCTGACTGGTGGGCTCGTCCAGCAGCAGCACCCGGGGCTGCAGAACCATGGCGGCAGCCAGGTTCAAAAGCTGCTTCTGTCCGCCGGAGAGGTCGGACACCTCCCGGTGAAACCAGGCTTCCATGCCGAAAAAGGACGCCGTTTCCGCTACCCGGCGGCGCATGGCCGACTGCTCCAGGCCCAGGCACTCCAGGCCGAAGGCCAGCTCGTGCCAGACCTTGTCTGTGACCAGCTGGCTGTCCGGGTCCTGGGAGACAAAGCCGATCTCGGCGCTCTGCCGCCGCGGGTCCAGCTCCGCCAGCTCCTGTCCGTCGAAGAGGACGCGGCCCAGCCGCCTGCCCCGGGGCGCCAGAGAGGGCTTCAGCTGCCGCAGCAGCGTGGTCTTTCCGCCGCCGGAGGGGCCGCACAAGGTCACAAAGCTCCCCGGCGCCACGGAAAAGCTGACGCCGTCCAAGGCCCGGACTTCCTGCCCGGGATAGGCGAAGGACAGTCCCTCCACCGTATAGACCGCCTCGCTCATCGCCTCCTCCTTTCCGCCGCCCAACGCAGCTCTTCCGCCAGGTCCACCAGCAGCGGCAGGGCGCACAGCAGAGCGTAGGCCCCGCAGACACTGACAGCGTAAGGTCCCGGCGCCGCTCCTCCGGTCCGGGGGTAAAAGCTCCAGGCCAGGGCCGGACTGCGGCTGCCCCAGGCGGTGTACGCCCCGCAGGCCGCCATGACCGCCAGCAGCCCGCCGTCCCGCCGCCGGAAGCGGTAGATGGAAAACAATGTGCGCCCCGGCAGGCCGTAGCCCCGGCTGCGCATGCTGTCCGCCGTGTCCACGGCTTCCTCCAGGGACCAGGTAGTCAGGATGTTCAGCTCCGCCATCCGCCGGCGGAGGGCGGAGCCGCTCCGGGCTTTGCCCATGTCGTCCCGGGCGGCGGCGATGGAGCGCTGCCGCCGCCGGAGCCGGGGGACGAACCGCAGCGTCATGGACAGCAGCAGGCTCAATACCGGCGCCAGCCGGCCGAATAGATACACGAACTTGTCCGTGGTCATCACATCAGAGCAGCAGCCAAGCCACAAGACCGCGCAGCAAAGCAGCGCCGCCGCGGCCAGGCCGTATAAAATTGACTCCAGCGTCAGAGCGTTGCCGGAGGGGAAATACGCCAGCACCGTAACGCCCCGGTGGCTGAAAAGGGGATTCACGGCGGCGGTCAGCGCCAGTACCGGCAGCAGTGTCCGCCACGATCGCCAGACCTGCCCCCGCCGCAGATACGCCCCGTAGGCCGCCGCCCCCGCCAGGGAAATGGCCAGAAGCACCGGATGCAGCACCAGCATGGTCAGCACCACCACCAAAGTGAAAAACACGAAATTCACCAGTGGGTGGCACCGGGAAAACGCGTCACGTCCTTCCATGTCACGCCCCCAGCTGGCCGCTGTCCTCGCCGCCCACGTCCCGGCCCAGGTCGCAGGTATACACCCACTCCACCCGGTCTCCCGGCGCCGCCGCCACACCGGAGCAGCCCTTGTTGGGGAAGGTGCCGTTCACCCGGTACATCCACCCCGAGAGGGGGCCGCCGTCAAATTCGTACAGGTTTCCGATGCCCTCTATATAGGCAGAGCCGTAGCCCGGAGTGTCTGTGTACTCCATGTGGATGCCGGCCTCCCGGCAGGCCCTTTGCAGCAGGTCAAACACGCTGTCTCCCTCCTCCAGCTCCACCGCCGTGGGCGGCAGCAGCACACCGTCCGCCGGCACCAGCTCCCGGACGCCCTCCTCCAACTGGTCCAGGCGGTCCAGGAGGACGGCGCAGGTGATGGAGAGGGTGCAGGCGGCTTGCTCCGCCTCCGCGGCAGGTGCCGGAGCTTCCTGGAGCGCCGGAGCCGGCTCCTCCGCTTCCCGGTCCGGAGGCGTTTCCTCCGGCTGGCTTTCTCCGTCACTGTCCGGCTGGGACGCCGGTGCTTCCGCCGCCGGCGCATCTTCCACCGGCGGCTGCTCTTTTCCCAGGGAACAGCCGGTTAGGACCGCCAGCGCCGCCAGCAGCGCCAAAAACCATAGCTTTCGTTTCACAAGTGCCTCCTCATATCCAGGCGGACGCCAATACCCCGGCGACCAGCGTCCCCCAGGTCCTCGCCCGGGAGGCCGCCTGCTCCGGAGAAAGCCTCCCGGTGCGCTTCACGTCTGTCATATCATAGAGAAACGGCTGCCCCGCCCGGGCGCGGCACACCGCCGCCAGGGCGTAGAGCCCCTGCTCCGTGGCCATAGGGTCCGCCTCCGTTTCCGCCGCCGTGTGGCGGAAGCCCCGGCCCGGCAGGTAGTCTGCCAGCAGGCCGTCCAGCAGAGTATGTCCATCCTTTACAAAACGGCTGTCCTCCAGGGGAACGTTCCAGGCGGCAAGGGCCACCAGCATCTGGGCGGCGCTCTCCGCCGTGGAAAAGCCGCCCTCCGCCCCCTGCATGGCGGATATCCGGTCCAAAGCCCGCTGCGCCGCCTGCTCCACCGCCGCCTGGTCCCGGTAGGGCGCCAGGGCCGTGAGAGCCATGCCCGTCAGGTCCGGGTCCGCCGTGGTGCCCAGGCTCCAGCCGCCCTCCGGCAGCTGGGACGCAAGCAGAAAGTCCACGTACATCTGCCGGGTGGCCTGCACGGCAGCGCCGGGTGCCTCCGGCACGGCGTAGCCGCCGGCATCCAGAGCGATGAGCGCCCAGGCGGCGCCGTTGGCGCCCTGGCGGACCACCTTGCGGTAATCCCCCAGCGGCGCCAGCAGGTCCGCTCCGCCCACTTGCCGGGGGTCCCTGCCGATGGCTGTAAGCGCCAGGGACACCCGGGCGTATTCCGTGTATTTCGCGGCGGAGAGGACTCCGCCGTTTTGAGATACGCAGGATTCCACCGCCTCATCGTACCGCTGGCAATACCCCTCCGGCAGGGCATAGCCGCTGCGGACCAGGCCCAGGACGGCCCACTCGCCGCCTACGGAGCCCACCGCCGGAGCTGGCGTCCGCCCCAGGACACACGCCGCCGTGTCCGCCAGGACCTCCTCCGGAGAAAGGTCCGCTCCGGAGGCCGGCACTGTCAGACACACCAGCACCGCGGCGGAAAGGACCGCCGTCAAGATTCGTTTTCGCCAGTTCACCGCGTTCTCCTTGTCAGTCCAGCTTCTCGCCCAGCCGCGTCAAAAGCACCGCGCTCTGGGCCCGGGTGAGGGTCCCAGCGGGGTACAGGGCGCCGTCGGCGCCTCCCCGGAAAATGCCCTCCGCCACGGCCCACTCCATGGCGGGCCGCGCCCAGCCGCCCACGGCGGCGCCGTCTGCAAAGCCGCTCAGCTCCGTCCGCGTTCCGGTGTCCAGGCCCTCTCTTTCGGCATAGCGGGCCAGCACTGCCGCCATCTGCTGGCGGGTCATGGGCGCGTCGGGACGGAAGGTGCCGTCGCCGTAGCCCGTCACGATCCCCTGCTCCGCCGCCCAGGCCACCGCCCCGGCGCAGCAGCGGTCCGCCGCCACGTCGGCAAACGCCCCCGCCGTCTTTGCGGCGGGGCTGCCGGCCATCCGGTACAGCACCGTCACCAGCATTCCCCGGGTCATGGGGTCGTCGGGCCGGAAGGTATCCTGGCCGGTGCCCAGGAACCAGCCGCGCTCCACGGCGGTCATCACCGCGTCGTGGCACCACAGGTCCGCCGGCACATCGGTAAAGGCCGCCGTGGCCGCCCCTGTCTCCGCCGGCTTGGCGGAGGAACCGCCGCTCTCTTTCTCTTCACCCAGCTCCTTGGTATAGTCATCGGTGTAAAACCAGACCACTTCACAGCCATCCGCCAGGCGGTACCGGTCAGCACCCACCTCCGGCAGGATGCCGTCCACCATGTACATCCAGCCGGACCGGCTGCTGTGGTCAAATTCCGCCAGGCCATCGATCTCAGTCACGTAGCCCTCCCGGGCGGAGTAGTCCACCCCCGCCGCGTCCAGGGCGGCGGAGAGGGCCTCGTAAGCCGTGGTGCCCTTCGGCACCGACAGCTGCCGCTCCGCCAGGGTGGTGTACGCCTTCTTGTTGCCGCGGTACGTGTACCCGCCGCCGCAGTCCGCCTGGTCGTGGCTCTTTACCCGCACGGTGACACGAATTTTGGAAGCCGTGCTGCCGCCGCCTCCCTGCTCCGCGTCCAGTGTCACCGTTACCGTCCGGTCCGTGTCCAGCTCCGCCTCCGTGATGGTCAGCGTGCCGCTGGCAGGCACATACCCTTCACAGCGCACCGTATAGGCGTAGGTGCCGCTGCCCAGGAGGAAGGTCCCGTCACGTTCCGCCGCGGCGCCGGCGACGCTTATCTCCGCTTCGGCAGGCTCCACGGCAAAGGTCACCCGGCAGCGCCGCTGAGGCGCCCCGGTCCGCTCCAGGGCGTAGAGATACCCGGCGTCGTTGTGATAGTAGATGGTGCCCTCGCCGTCACAGATGGCGGAGGCGGCGCACCAGTTGGATTCCTCCGGCGTGTACAGGGCGGAGCAGGTCAGGCTCTCCCCGTCGTCCCGCGCCACGTACATGGCGCCGGGGGTGGTGTTCTGGGTCACGTAAAGATAGACTGCTCCCTCCTCCGTATAGGCCGTGGTCAGCAGGGGAGAGGCCTGGACGCTGGCGCCGGTATCCGGGAACGCCGCCCGCCGCAGCTCCGCCAGGGTGACGGCGTCCGCCGCCACCAGGCAGCCCTGGGCGCCGTAGTATACCACGCCGTCATAAATGACCGGGGAACTGGTGACATACCCGACATTTTCATGCTGCACGCAATCAAGGCCGCTGAGCTCGCCGGTCTTCGCGTCCAGCTCCACAGAGCAGAGCCAGCCGCCGCTGGTGGTGAAGTACAGCCTGTCCCCGCTGCGGACCAGGGAGGAGCGCACGCTGCCCATATTCTCCAGTTCCACCATGCCCAGCGGTTCTCCGGTGTGCCGGTCCCGGGAGAACAGGACCGCCGTACCGCCGTTGGCGTCAGTGCCGTAGAGGACCGCGTCTCCCACCACAATGGGCGTGGCCCAGTAGGAGCCGGCGGGGAAGTCCTCTTCGTAAGCCGTCCAGGCAGCGGATTTGATCTCATCCTCCGCCGCCGGGTCCTCATCCTCCGCCGCCAGGCAAAAGAATTTCGCGGGAGCGGAATTGCCTGTGGAGCCGTACACATAGCCGTCCCGGTAAATGAGGGCCGTGGTGCACTGGCCGCCCAAAGGCTCGCTGACCCATAGGGACGCCAGGTCCCCGGCGTCAAAGGCCTGGACCCGGCCATCCAGCAGAGGAACGAAGATCTTGCCCTCGCCGTAGGCCAGGGGCGCGTTGCCCCAAGCGCCGTTGGAAGCTGTCATGACGCCTTGCGCCTTGATGGCCCCAGCGGCACTGTCGATGCGGTAGATGGCGGTGCCGGCAGTGCACACCAGATCCCCATCCACCATCAAAAGAGGGGATACGCCGTCCCACCCGTCGTTGAGGCTTTCGGCGCTTTTCCAGCGAAGGGCCGCTTCCTCCGCCGTCCGGGGCGTTTCGGCATCCGTCACGCCCAGGTTGTCGTCGCTGTTGCGGAAGTCCTTCCACTGGGCCTCGTACCAGGTGTTGGCGGCCGGCTCTTCCCCCAGCGCCGCCACCTGCCGGGCCGCCGGCTCCGGAGGAACGCCGCCGTTCTCTGCCGCCAGGGCCGTCCCCGGCAGCGCTCCCGCCAGCATGGCCAGCGTCAGCGCCCATGCCGTCCATCGTTTTTTCATGTATGTTCGCTCCTTTCCCTTTGCGCCGCCGTCCCGCCGCCGGCTCCGGAAGCGTGAAAACGGCCGCGGCAGTCCTCCCGGACCGCCGCGGCCGTTTTTCCGCAGCGCAGCCAAGCACATCCGCTGCCGCGGATGCGCCTGGTTCGTCATGCAAAGTAGGTCTCCTGACTTGTGATAGGGGGCAAAAGCCCCTGCGCTCCCGCCTACCTTCTCAGTTGCCCAATGGCGGACTTTCGTCCAGCGCCGCTGGCGCGGCGGTTTGGCGGTCTCTCTCACATACAGTGCCGGCACGCTTCGGATTCTCACCGAATTCCCTCATCCCGGAGCCACTTGCGAAAAAAGGCCCCGGGACACGATGCACCTGTTCAGTTTCCGACATTATAGTGCGAAAAGCCGCGAATTGTCAATCTTTCCGGGAATGCTGCTTCTTTTTTGCACGTTTTCCCGCAAATCCGGCGGCAAAACCTTGAAATGCGCCACACCATATGGTAAATTAGATTGGTTACTGTAAAAAAGGAGGCACCATTATGTCTGCCCTGAAAGAAGAAATCTCCCGGCGCCGGACCTTCGCCATCATCTCCCATCCGGATGCCGGCAAAACGACTCTGACGGAAAAGTTCCTGCTCTACGGCGGCGCCATCGCCCAGGCCGGCGAGGTGAAGGGCAAGCGGGCCCGGGCCGCCACCTCCGACTGGATGGAGATCGAAAAGCAGCGCGGCATCTCCGTCACCTCCTCCGTCATGCAGTTCCAGCACGACGGCTTCTGCATCAACATTCTGGACACCCCGGGCCATCAAGACTTCTCCGAGGATACCTACCGCACCCTCATGGCCGCCGACAGCGCCGTCATGGTCATCGATGGCGCCAAGGGTGTGGAGCCCCAGACCCGGAAGCTCTTTAAGGTCTGTGCCCTGCGGCACATCCCCATTTTCACCTTCATCAACAAGATGGACCGGGAGACCCGGGACCCCCTGGACCTGTGCGAGGAGGTAGAGCGGGAGCTGGGCATCGACACCTACGCCGTCAACTGGCCCATCGGCTGCGGCAAGGAGTTCCAGGGCGTCTATGACCGGGAAAAGCAGCGCATTTTGTTCTTCCAGGCCGAGGAGCGGGGCAAAAAAGTCAGCTCCGCCGAAGTCGCCCTGGATGATCCCCAATTAGAGGAGCTGATCGGCGCGAAAAAGGCCGAGGCCCTCCGGGAGGAGGTGGAGCTGCTGGGCGCCGGCCGGGAGTTTGACATCGAGGCCGTCCGGAACGGCACGTTGTCCCCCGTGTTCTTCGGCTCCGCCCTCACCACCTTCGGCGTGGAGCCCTTTTTGGAGGAGTTTCTCCGCATGACCACCTCCCCCCTGCCCCGTGTGTCCGACAAGGGCGAGGTGGATGTATTCAGTGAGGATTTCTCCGCCTTCGTGTTCAAGATCCAGGCCAACATGAACAAGGCCCACCGGGACCGGCTGGCCTTCATGCGCATCTGCTCCGGCAAGTTCCAGCGGGACACGGAGTATTACCACGTGCAAAGCGGCAAGAAGCTGCGGCTGAGCCAGCCCCAGCAGATGATGGCCGCCGAGCGGGAGATCGTGGAGGAGGCCTATGCCGGCGACATCATCGGCGTGTTCGACCCGGGCCTGTTCTCCATCGGCGACACCATTACCGTTCCCGGCAAGAAATTCAAATTCTCCGGCATCCCCACCTTTGAGCCGGAGCACTTCATGCGGGTCTCCCCCAAGGACACCATGAAGCGCAAGCAGTTCATCAAGGGCACGGAGCAGATCGCCCAGGAGGGCGCCATCCAGATCTTCAAGATCCCCGGCGCCGGACTGGAGGAGGTCATCGTGGGCGTGGTGGGCACGCTGCAGTTCGATGTGTTCGAGTACCGGATGCGGTCCGAGTACGGCGTGGAGCTGTATATGACCGGCCTGCCCTACGACCACCTGCGGCGCATCACCGCCTGCCCCTGCCCGCCGGAGGACCTGGTGCTGTGCACCGGCTCCGCCATTTTGGAGGACTTCCGGGACCGGCTGCTGGTGGCCTTCGGCGGCGAGTGGTCCGTGGGCTTCCTCACCAAGCACAACCCCGGCCTGGAGCTGGCGGAGTCCCTGTCTGTGTAAGGCAAATAGAAAAAAGGAACGTGTGCGGCAAAGCCGTACACGTTCCTTTTTTATTGAATTTCCTCCAGGATGCGCTGGATGAGCGCCACCCGGCGGAAGGGGGTCATGAGATAAATGCCGTCGGTATAGGGCTCGATCTCCCGGATGACCCGGGCGGAGATGCGGACCGCCAGGTCCTCCGCCTCCTCCCGCTCCTTGCCCTTGTACAGGGCCACGATCTCGTCGCACACCCGCATGCCGGAGATCTCGTTGTTGAGGAAGCAGGCGTTTTTATAGCTGACCACCGGGAAAACGCCGCCCAGGAGCTTTCCCTTCAAGGTCTCGCGGGCCAGCTTCAGATTCTCCAGGGCCTCCGCCGACAGCACCGGCTGGGTCAAAAAGCCCTCCACGCCGCATGCCTCCTTCTCCTGGGCCATTTTCAGCTGGATGCTGAAATTCCGGGCGTTGAGGTTCAAGGCGCCGAAAATGCGGAAGGGGGTGGTCAGGGTGCTCTCGTTGAGGCCGCTGACGTAGCGGGCCAGCTTCCGGGAGTTGAAGTTGAACACGCTCTTTACCTCGCTGCGGTCCTCCGTGGGGATGGGGTCGCCGGTGACCAGCAGCACATTATGTACTCCCTCAATGGAAAGGCCCAGCAACAGGGCCTTGGTGGCGTTCAGGTTCCGGTCCCGGCAGGCCATGTGGGGCAGGGGCTCCACCCCCAGCTCCCGCTTGACCTTACAGGCCAGCAGGCTGCTGTCCGCCCGGGGGCGGCCCACCGGACAGTCCGCGATGGTCACCGCGTCGGCGCCGGCGGCGCGCAGCGTCCGCACGCCGTCCAGGAAAAAGCCGATGTCATCATCCACCGGCGGGTCCAGCTCCACAGCCACCACCCGCTTTCCGGCGCTGAGCTTGTCCCACAACGGGTTCTCGCCCTCCTTTTCCCGCTGGGGACGAACGCTGTCCCGGGGGCTCTCCGTCCGCGCGGGCAGAGGCTTGGAAAGGGCCGCGGCCAGCCGGGCCATGTGCTGGGGCGTGGTGCCGCAGCAGCCGCCCACGATGGCGGCGCCGCTCTGGACGATCTCCACCATCTTCTCGGCGAAGTAATCCGGCGCTCCTTGGAATACAGTCTTGTGGCCCACCACGGTGGGATAGCCCACATTGGGCATGGCGGAGACAATGACGCCGCTGATGTCGGTGCTTCGGATCTGTTCCAGGATGTGGTGGGGGCCGGAGACGCAGTTGTAGCCCACGGCGTCCACCCCCGGCAGCTGGGCCGTCTGGCGGAACAGCTCCGCGCCCCGGCGGCCCTCCCAGGTGACGCCGTCGGAGCTAACGGCGAAGAAGACGATGAGGAAGGATTCCGGGCACTGCTTTTTCAGATACTGCGCAAGCTCCGGAATTCCGTCGCTGGTGGGCAGGGTCTCCACCAGGAAGTTTGTGACCCCCTGGGCCAGGAACTCTTTCGCCTGGCGGCAGTAGGCCTCCGCCGGGGCGATGCCCTTGCCCTGGGGCACAGGGCCCATGTCCGCGAACACCCAGGCGCCGAAGGGCTTGGCCGCCTCCTTGGCGATGCGGCAGCCGGCGCGGATGATCTCCATGCCCAGGGCCTCACTGCCCTCCGCCTGCTCCACGCCCACGGCGAAGGTGTTGGTCTTGATAGCCCGGCACCCGGCCTCCAGATAGGCCCGGTGGATGGCCAGGATCTCCTTGGGCCGGTCCAGGTTGGCCCGCTCGCATTGGTCGGAGGGCAGGCCGGTCAATGCGTTGAAATAGGTGCCCATGGCACCGTCGAACAGCAGGGGCTTCCCCTGCTTCAGTGCGCTTCTGATGTCCATTATCCCAATACCTCTCTGGCGATCTCCACAGACTGCCGCGCGTCCTTGGAGTAGTAATCCGCCCCCATTTGGCGGGCGTATTCCGGCGTCACCACCGCGCCGCCCACCATGATGGCGGGAGGCCGCGGCAGGGTCCGGAGAAGCCGAATGGTCTCCTCCATGGCCGGCAGGGTGGTGGTCATAAGGGCCGAGAGGCCCACCAGGCGGATGTGCTGCTCCTCCACCGTGCGCAGGACGGTCTCCGGCGGCACGTCCCGTCCCAGGTCAATGACCTCGTAGCCGTAGTTTTCCAGCACGGTCTTGACGATGTTTTTGCCGATGTCGTGGATGTCGCCCTTGACGGTGGCGATGACCAGACTTCCCTTTTTCACCGGGGTCCCGCCCTTTTGGGCGATGGAGGCCCGGATGACCTCAAACACCGACTGGGCCGCCTGGGCGGCGCTTAACAACTGGGGCAAAAACACCCGTCCCTGCTCATAGCCCTCGCCCACTTTGTCCAGGGCGGGGATCAAGCGGTTCTCCACCAGGGAGAGCTCATCCTCCGTCTCCAGCGCGGCCTTGGCCAGCTTCCCGGCATCGGCCCGCAGGCCCCGGATGATGGCCTCGTCCAGGGTCATGCCCGCCGTGGCCGGGGCAGGCGCCGCCTTGGCGTCCATACCGGCGAAGCGGTCCACGTAGGCCCGGCACTCCCGGTCCTCGCCGGAGAGCACCCGGAATGCCGCTACCGCGTCCATCATCTCCCGCTGGTTGGGGTTGATGATGGGCAGGCGCAGTCCCGCGCCCAGGGCCTGGATGAGGAAATTCTGGGTGATGAGGGGACGGTTGGGCAGGCCGAAGGAAATATTGGACACCCCCAGCACCGTCCGCAGCCCCAGCTCCTCGCGGACGGTCCGCACCGCCCGCAGGGTCTCCATTGCCTGGTCCTGCTGGGCGGAGACCGTCAACGTCAAGCAGTCGATCCACACGTCCTCCTTGGGGATGCCGTGGGCCAGGGCCGCCTCCAGGATGCGGCGGGCGATGGCCACCCGGCCCTCCGCCGTCTGGGGGATGCCGTTTTCGTCCAGGGCCAGGCCCACCACGGCGGCGCCATACTTCTTCACAATGGGCAAAAGCCGCGCCAGCACCGCCGGGTCGCCGTTGACGGAGTTCACCGCCGCCTTGCCGTTATACACCCTGAGGCCCGCCTCCAGCGCCGCCGGATTGGTGGAATCCAGCTGCAAGGGGATGTCCAGGGCGCTTTGCAGCTTTTTCACCACCCTGGGCAGCATAGCCGCCTCATCCACGCCGGGATAGCCCACGTTCACGTCCAGGATGTCCGCCCCGGCGTCCACCTCCTGCAGTCCCACGTCCAGAATATAATCCAGGTCATCCTCCAACAAAGCCTGCTGGAACCGCTTTTTTCCGGTGGGGTTGATGCGCTCGCCGATGACCCGCACCCCGTCCAGCCGCAGGGGCTCCGTGGCGGTGCAGACGAAGGGCACGGCGTCATAGTGCCGCCGGGACGACGTTTTGCCCTTCAGCGCCGCCGCCACGGCCCGGATATAGGCCGGGGACGTGCCGCAGCAGCCGCCGAACAGCGTGACGCCCAGGTCCAGGCAGGGGGCCAGGGCCGCCGCGAAGGCCTCCGGTCCCATGTCGTAGTGGCCGTCCACCGGGTCCGGCAGGCCCGCGTTGGGCTTGGCGATCACCGGCAGGCGGGTGTTTTCGCACAGCTCTTTCAGCATGGGGGCCAGCATGTCCGGCCCCAGGGAGCAGTTGAGGCCGATGGCGTCCGCGCCCAGGCCCTCCAGCGTCCGGGCCATGGAGGCCACGGTGCAGCCGGTAAACGTGCGGCCCCGGGGCTCAAAGGACATGGTGACGAAGGCCGGCAGGTCCGTGTGCTCCTTCACCGCCAGCAGCGCCGCCCTGGCCTCCGCCAGGTCCGTCATAGTCTCAATGACCGCCAGGTCCGCCCCGGCCCGGGCGCCGGCCTCCGCCATCTCCCGGAACAGGTCATAGGCCCGCTCAAAGGGCAGGCTGCCCATGGGCTCCAGCAGCTCTCCCAGCGGGCCGATGTCCAGAGCAACCAGGGCCCGGCCGCCCACCGCCTCTTTCGCCACCTTCACCGCCGCCGTGACGATCTCCGCCACGGAGCGGCCGGTCCGGGCCAGCTTCAAGCCGTTGGCGCCGAAGGTGTTCGTATACACCACCTGGCTGCCGGCGTCCACATATTCCTCGTACACGGAGCGCAACAGGGCCGGCTCCGTCAGATTCAGCAGCTCCGGCTGTCCCCCGGGGGGCAGGCCCCGCTGCTGGAGCACGGTGCCCATGGCGCCGTCCAGTATCACGATCTTGTTTTGAATCCCCTCAAATCCCACAGCGCTTTCCTCCTTTGCGCAGCTGGCAACTTGCCGCCATGGCGCAGTATGCACAACCCCGGACACGGGCCATCTGAGGCCGGTCTGCGATGCCGATAACCGCCGTCACCGATTTCATCGGGTTCATCAGGAAGCTCTCTGACACATGGATGCCCACCCGGCGCCCGGCGTCCAAGGCGCCGCAGACCGCCGGCTGGATACAAAGCGGCAGGTCTCCGTAGCCGGGGCTGAACCGGTCCGTGAGAAACCATCCCGGCAGGCGGGCACGAAGCTCCTCCTCCGCCGCATTGCAGCCGCTCTCCACCCAGGCGCTGCCGCAGGCGTCCAGCATGACGGCACGGCCCATGTCCCGGGCCTGCTCCCTGCGCAGCATGGCGTCGAAGCCCGGCCCCAGGGTACAGGCCAGCAGCGCCGCCCTGCGGCACTGGGCCAGCATGGTGGACGCCGCGGCGCCTGTGAGGCGCACGCCGGTGCCGGCCAGGCGGATGGTTTTCTCCTCCCGCTCCAGGTCGAACACACGGTATACATACCGGGGCTCCAGGGCGGCCGTCAGCTCCGCCGCCACCGCCGCTGCCTGCCGCCGCAAGTCCTCGTCTCCCGCTCCGGCGCCTAGGTAGCGTATGGCCTCCATGATGTCCAGCTCCACGGTTTCACTTCCTTTGCATATTCTTTAATACTATAACGGGTTTTCGGTAAAATGTATAGCCCCTTTTCCCAGAATTTCCGGGAAAAGGGGCTGTTTTTGCTCTCTGTCCGGCCATGGTGGAAAGCAGGGCAAGCGCCGCCAGCGGCGGAGGAAGCGCCCTGCTTTCGAGGAAGCGCCCCGGTTTGCGGGTTTCGGCAAAAGCCGAAAACCGGAACGGCGCGACGGTGTTCGGCAGCGTGTTCGCTTCTAGCAAAAGAAAAAGGACATCCAAAGCTGGATGTCCTCAAGCAGGGTTCCCGCCGGGACCCAGCGCAGCGGTCCCGGCGGGAAAGCGAAGAAAAAGTTCGTCCGGCGCATGAAAAAAGCCCTAAGGCTTTTTTCATCGCCTTAGGACTTTTTCTGAGCTGGAGCGGGCAACGAGGCTCGAACTCGCTTCCCGGCATCCCACGAACGGCCTTCGGCCATTCGCAGGAACCCTGCCTCACCTCTGATTAAATATGCGCTTCGCGCATGGGTGGAGGTAGCGAGTTCGCTTCTAACAAAAGAAAAAGGACATCCAAAGCTGGATGTCCTCTCTTAGCTGGAGCGGGCAACGAGGCTCGAACTCGCTACCTCCACCTTGGCAAGGTGGCGCTCTACCAGATGAGCTATGCCCGCGGAACAAGGGTTATTTTAGCAAAGGAAATCCCCCTTGTCAAGAGTTTGTTTCTATATTTTCAAAATTTTCTTCCGGTGCTTCCGGGGTCTCCGCCACACTGTCCTCTTCTGTCAGCTCGGCACCCTCCAGCACAAATTCAATGAGCCCCACCGGCTCCTCCGCCGGATAGTAATACACGCCCCAGGGCGGCGTGTTCTCCAGCCCCCGGTCCAACCGCAGCTGGGCGGTGACCTCCCTCACCCGCTCCCGGTCTCCGGAGCGCCAGTAGCCGATGCGTACCGCCAGCTCGGTCTCCTCATTGTCCAGGGCCGCCTCCAGCAGGCTGGACAGCGCCTCCGTGCTGGTGGCGTTCACTACCGCCTGGATCTGCTCCGCCGTGCGGCGGTAGCCGATCTGGACGGACACCTCGTAATAGCCCCGCTGGACCTGGCTGGCCGACGTGATGAACTCCACGGCGTAGGCGCCCATGGGCGTCTCCTGCTGGATCTCTGCGGCGGCTTGCTCCAGCGTTTCCGCCACGGTCAGATCGTCTTTAAAGTTGTAAAGCCGAATGGTGGCGCTTTCCGTGTGCTGGCCGATCAGCAGCAGCAGGTCGTTGACGATGTCCTGGTGGTTCTCCGCCCGGAGGGTATCCGCCGCCTCGCTCTCCCAGAATTTGCTGCTGTGAGGCTCCACAGTGCTGTACTGACGCTCCAGCAGAGAGGCGCATCCCGTCAGCAGCGCAAAGGCGCACAGCGCCCCGATGATCCGCGTATATTTCACAGGTCACGCCTCCCTCCGGCAGTCTTAATAGCCCAGTTCCTCGTCCACCAGGACCACTTCCATCTCCATGCCCATCATGGCCTCCCACAGCACCACCAGGCCCCGGCAGATACGGTCCGGGCTCTTGCAGTCATAGCAGCGGTCACCCTTGACGGCGCAGGGCGTTTTGCGCTTGAGCCGCTGGGCGTTTTTCGGCGCGGCGATGTTCCGGGCCCGCCACAGCGCCTGGTCATAGGTGGGCGCCAGCTTGTTGCGGCCCACGATGAAATACACCTTCTCATGGCCGAACAGGGTGCCGGCCACCCGGTTGCCGGCGCCGTCGATGTTGATGAGTTCGCCGGTCTCCGCCAGGCCGTTGACGGAGGTGATGTACACCTGGGCGCCCATGGCGGCGGCACGCTCCGCCGGGCCGTTGGTCCAGTGCCAGTGCACTTCGTTGTGAGACGCCAGCTGATCATACAGTCCCAGCTCCTGAGCCGTCACGGAGCCGCCAATGCCCACGCTCTTGCCGTCAATGGCGCCGTCCAGATAGGCGGCGGCCTCCGCGCCGGTGGCGAAGGTCTTGACGGAAAAGCCCCGGCCGGCGAGGTTTTTCTGCACATTGGTGAAGTCAGTCATTTACAGTTCCTCCTTTTGATAATCGCCGAATCCCTCGCCCAGCACCTCATGGGCGTCGCAGACGATGAGGAAGGCGTTGGGGTCAATATCGTGGACCGCGCGCTTGATCTGCACGATCTCCTTTTGCTTAAAGGCCACCAGCAGCACCTGCTTGGGCGCCCCGGTCCAGCCTCCCTGGCCCTGGAGAATGGTGACGCCCCGGTCCTGCTTTTGCAGCAGGGCGTCGGCAATGGACTGCCAGCGGTCAGAAATGATATAGGCCACCTTGGAGGTGTCCAGTCCATAGAGCACCGTATCCATGACTCTTGAGGACACGAAGATGGCCACCGCGCCGTACAGCGCCGCCTCCACCCGGCCAAACACCAGCGCCGCCAGGACCAGCACCGCCCCGTCCGGCAGCAGCATGAGCTTGCCCATAGGGAGCCATGGGAATTTCAGCTTTAACAGCCGGGCCACGATGTCCGTGCCGCCGGTGGTGGCGCCCTGGGAGAACACCAGGCCGAAGCCCAGGCCCATGGCGGCGCCGCCGCACAGGCAGGCCAGCATGGGGTCCATGGCCGGGAAGCGCCACAGGGCGGCAATGGCATCGATGGCGAAGGAGCTCACCGTCATGGAAAACAGGGACGAGGCCAGCAGGTGCCAGCCGATGAACTTCCACCCCGCCAGAAACAGCGGGATATTCAGCGCAAAAGTCAAAACGCCCACGGAAAGGACTGGGGCCAGCGCGTTGATGACCTGGGCCAGGCCCGTAATGCCGCCCATGGCCACTTGGTTGGCGGCAAAAAAGACATCGAAGGCCAGGGCGAAGATGACGGAGCCCAGGGTGATGATACCGTAGCTTTTCAGTTGTTTTTTCATAGGTTTTCTCGCCGTCTCCTCAATCCAGCAGGTCCAGCTGCTTTTCCTCGGAGTCCTCCTGCCGCAGCAGGGCGCCGGCGGCGGGCAGTGCCCGGACCCGGTAGCGGCTCAAGTGGGAGATGCCGCTCTCCTCCAGGGTCTTGACGGTGTCCAGGCGGTATTTGGGCTTTAGGTTCATGACCGCCACGCCCTGGGTGGTGCGGGTGGTCTTGGGGGCCAGCAGCGCCGTGTGGAAAATGAGGCAGCGGGGCTCCGTGGAGTACACCGCCAGCTCGCAGTCGCTGTCGATGCGGCGGACGCAGGCCAGAGGCGCCTTGTCGGAGTAAGCGCCGGTGAGCTTGCGGCGGTTGGAGGTAGTCTGGTAGGCCTTGATCTCCACCCGGGCCGCCTTGCCGTTTTCAAAGAAGAACAGCAGCGCGCCGGAGTAGTCTCCCGGCAGCACGGCGAACACCACGTTCTCCCCCGGGTCCATGCCCAGCTTGGCGGGCAGGTAATCCCCCAGGACGCTGGCCTTGGCGTCGTCGAAGTCGCTGAGGCGGGTCTTGTACACCTGGCACTTGTCCGTGAAGAACATGATCTCCGCAGCGTTGGTGGTCTCGAAGCTCTGGCGCGGGCCGTCGCCCTCCTTGTACTTCTGCTCGCTGTTCATACGCAGCGAGGCGGGGGTGATTTTCTTAAAGTACCCCTCCCGGGACAGGAACACGCTGACGGGGTAGTCCTCCACCGCCGCTTCTTCCTTGTACTCCTCCACCTCGTGGCCGTAGACGATGGCGGTGCGGCGGGGCTCGCCGTACTTTTTCGCCACCGCCGCCAGTTCCTCCACGATGATCTTCTTCACCCGTCTGGGGCTGCCCAGAATATCCTCCAGGTCGTCGATCTCATCCTGCAATGCCGCCGTCTCGTTGACCCGCTTGAGGATGTATTCCTTGTTGATGTTGCGCAGACGTATCTCCGCCACGAACTCCGCCTGGACCTGGTCGATGCCGAAGCCGATCATCAAATTGGGGATGACCTCGGCCTCCTCCTCCGTCTCCCGGATGATCTTGATGGCCTTGTCGATGTCCAGCAGGATGCGCTTGAGGCCCTTCAACAGGTGCAGCTTTTCCTTCCGCTTGCTGAGGACGAAATAGGTCCGCCGCCGGACGGACTCCGTCCGCCAGGCGGTCCACTCCTCCAGCAGCTGCCGCACCCCCAGCACCCGGGGGCTGCCGGCGATGAGGACGTTGAAGTTGCAGGCAAAGGAATCCTCCAGGGGCGTCTGCTTGTAGAGCTTCATCATGAGCTTGTCCGGGTCCACGCCCCGCTTGAGGTCGATGGCCAGCTTCAAGCCGCTGAGATCCGTCTCGTCCCGCATGTCGGCGATTTCCTTGGCCTTGCCGGCCTTGATGAGCTCCGCCACCTTGTCCAAAATAGCCTCCACCGTGGTGGAGTAGGGGATCTCGTAGATCTCGATGAGGTTTTCTTCCTTCACGTAGCGGTACCGGGCCCGGACCCGGACGCTGCCCCGGCCGGTGTCGTAAATGTCCCGCAGAGAGGCTGGGTCGCAGATAAGCTCGCCGCCGGTGGGAAAGTCCGGCGCCAGCAGCGTCTCCGTCAAATCGCAGGCGGGGTTTTTCAGGTACGCTATGGTGGTGTCGCAGACTTCCTTGAGGTTAAAGCCGCAGAACTGGGAGGCCATGCCCACGGCGATGCCGCTGTTGGCAGACACCAGAATGTTGGGGAAGGTGGTGGGCAGCAGGGCCGGCTCCTTCATGGTGTTGTCGTAGTTGTCCACAAAGTCCACGGTGTCGCTGTCGATGTCCCGGAAGAGCTCCGCGCAGATGGCGGTGAGCTTGGCCTCCGTGTACCGGGGCGCCGCGCAGGACATGTCCCGGGAGTAGGACTTGCCGAAGTTGCCCTTGGAGTCCACAAAGGGGGTCAGCAGCGCACCGTAGCCCTTGGAAAGGCGGACCATGGTGTCATAGATGGCAGCGTCGCCGTGGGGGTTGAGACGCATGGTCTGGCCCACGATGTTGGCGGACTTCGTCCTGGCGCCGGTGAGCAGGCCCATTTTGTACATGGTGTACAGGAGCTTGCGGTGGGAGGGCTTGAAGCCGTCGATCTCCGGGATGGCCCGGGAAACGATGACGCTCATGGCGTAGGGCATGTAGTTGGTCTCCAGGGTATCGGTGATGGGCTGCTCCACCACCTGGGCGTGAAGGCCCAGGACATTGGGGTTATTGACTTTGGGATGCCCCTCCTGGGGCTGCTTTTTCTTCGGCATACGTTCGGTTCCTTCTAATCATGATTTTGCAGGGGACCGCAGAGACGGTCACGCCGTCTCCGCGGATGAGAGGTTTACGCAAACAGCTCCGGCACGGCGCTGCCGTTTTCCTCAAAGGGATATTCAAAGGGGTCCTCGCCCTCGTAGGGATCGATGACTGTCGCTCCCGCCGGCGGCGCGGTGACGGGCCGGGCGGTAGACGGGGCGGCGGTGGCCGTGTAGCGCAGGTTCAGGTCAAACTGGTTTTTCAGCCGCAGCAGCAGCTGCATGTTCACTCTCGTGGCGGAAACGCTGCCGGAGGCGTCCACCAGGGCCACATTGCCGTAGCCGCTGTCCTTGTTCTGCACCAGGACCCGGAAGGTGGCATCGCCGGAGCGGGCGATCTTCAGCTCCAGGTCCAGCTTGTCAAACTCGCTGGCCCACTGGGCGTACTCCTCGCCGCCCTCGGCGGCCAAAGCCGCCTCATAGTCCGCCTTGTCATAGCGCAGGACGCTGTATCCGCCGTTGGACTGGAAGCAGTCGTCGCCCACATACGACGCAAGCTCATCGGCTGCCTCCATCAGTTCTCCGTACACCAGCACCGGCGTGCCGTATTTGGCGTAGGCCAGCTCGTTTTCATACAGGGCGCCGCCCACCGTGGTGACGCCGGCGCTCTCCAGCTCCGTTAGGGAGGTCACAGGCGCCGCCAGCCAGCTGCCGTCATCATAGGTCCCGTAGGTCAGCTGAGAAAGGCCCGGCACCTTCATGTACATCATACCGCCCTCGCCGTCATAGATGACCTCCAGCCGGGCGTCCTTCAGCGAAGCCGCCAGCTGGGCCAGGTCCTCGTCGCCCAGCATCCCCGCGGCCGCCATCAGCTTGGTCAAATCTCCCAGCTTCAGCTTGGCGGTGAAGTTCACGGTGGCGCCGCTGGCCAGCAGCTCCATGTCGGCGCTGAAGCGGTAGGTCTTGTTGCCGTTGATGGAGTCCAGCATGGTCAAGTCGCCTTCCAGCTTGGCAGTGGTCTTGTAGTGGTCACCGGGGCCGCCGGATTGCATGGCCTCCAGGAAGCGGTTCAGTACGGTGAAGCGGCTGTCCAGCTCCGCCGTTATCTTTTCCCGCCGCAGGATGACCGCCGTGTCATAGGCCCCGTCCCACAGGACGTCGCAGCCCAGGGCCTCGGCGAAAAAGCGGACGGGGATGTAGGTGCGGCCGTTTTTATAATAGCAGGGCACGTCCATCTGCACAATGGTCTCCGTGCCGTCAGCCAGGGTCATGGCGGCGGTGTCCCGCCCGTCCTTGAAGCGCATCGTCACGCCCTCCAGGCGGCATACCGCCTCGCCGTTTTCATGGGTCACGGTGCCGCCGAAGGCCTCCAGCACCTGGCGGCAGGGCACCATGGTGCGGCCGTTCACCACCTCAGGCACCGCGTCGGGGAACTGCACATAGGTCCCGTCCACCATGACGCCCACCTGGCCGGCCACGCCGCCCAGCTGCGCCCGGGTCCGCTCCACCCTCTGGCCGTCCCAGTAGTCCCACCACTGGCTGTCCAGCCACTCCTCCAGAAGGCATTCCCGGAAGTCCTCCTCCGTCTCCAGGAGCCAGTCCTCTATGAACGCCTCCTTGGAGTCGTAATACCCTGCCTGCCAGCACTCACCGGAGTTCCAATAGGCGTTCGCGTCGAAGGCGGCGATCTCCTCGGCCATGGAGGCCTCCCAGCTCTCCCGGGCCAGGGCATACTCCACTTCCTCCTGATAGGCGTCCTCATCGCCGTAGAAAATGTCGCGGATGCACTCCTCCCGAGAGGCATAGCCGTACTCTTTCCACAGGGGCGGGTCCGTGTCCTCCGCCGCCAGGGCAGGGGCTGTTAGGGACAGCGCCAGCACCATCGCCAGCAGCACCGAGGTCAATCGTTTCATAGGGCACCTGCTTTCTTTCATATTTTTCATTGGACGGAGGCCAGCAGGCTCTCCGCCGTCACACCGGGGACGCCCTTGATGGGGCTTTTGAACAGGCTGTCGTCAAACAGCTCGCCGTAATTCTGCACCAGCTTTTTCACATAGGGGCCCCGGGTGACGGTCCAGGGGTCCTTGGTGCCCACATCTTCTCGCGCCCACCAGTTGTAGCCGTCCAGGTAGTTCTCAAAGGCCTCGTCCCAGCTCTTGAAATTCTTCTGCACCAGCGTGGCTGCCGGCTCCAGCAGGGCCAGGGCCTCGGGGTAGGTGAGATAGCCCGCAACATAGCCCCACTGGACCAGGTTGCTCATGCGGAACAGGTCCCAGCACAGGATGCCCCGGCCGCCCCACTTCTGCCCCAGCCGCTTGGTGTAGGGGAACATATAGGCGTCCATGCCCTCCGCGTTTTTCAGCACCTCCCGGTACTCCGCCGCCGACATCCCCTCGATCATCGCCACATCGGCCTGGAAGTCGGCGTTGTGACCGTAATAGGTCATACGGCACACCGTTTGAATCAGTTCCTCCCGGCCGGTGATGCCCCAGCTGTCCTCCAGAATGTACCGGGCCCACTCGTAGGTGTAAACGGTCCCCACGGCGGAGGGCTTGCCGATGGCGTCCATGCCGTAGGAGAGGCCCCGTTCCTTGCTGCCGAACACCGTGGGCCTGCCGCCGTTATTGACGGCGTTCAAGTAGGCGCCCATGGCCATGGCCCAGGGCTCCAGGTTGGTGTTACCCGCCAGGGCCTTGTTTTCCGTGACAGCGGCGGTACGGCTCTCCGTCACCCATTGGATGCTCTGGCCAAACAGCTCCGACACGTACCGGGCGGGGATCATGGTCCGTCCGTTGACCACCCGGGCCAGATTCTCCGTATCCACCCGGTTGCCGTCCAGCGTCACGTTGGCCCGGGTCTTGGCGATCTCCGCCTCCGCCTTTTCCTGGGCGGTGCGGGTGTCGATGGCGGCCCATTCCGCCTCCGTCACCACCTTTAGGGCGGAGCAGTCCCGGAACTGGTCCATGGTGTAGCCGGAGGCCTTCAAAAACTCCTCCAGCTGATACCCGGAAAAGACCTGGCTGGTGCCGGGCCGGCACTCCAGCAGCCTTGCCCGCTGATACCACAGGGTAAAGAGGTAATAGGTCTTGTCCGTTCGGCTGCCGCCCTCGTCCAGCCAGCTGTCCTTGGCCAGGCCGAAGTAGCGCCGGATCCGGGTAGCCTAACGCTGGCTGCCGGAGTTTTCCGCGTACTTCATGCCGATGAGGCCCAGCTCAAACTGCAGCGACGCCGGGGCGTCGGTCTTTTCGCCGATGTTCCAGTCTGTGTAAAGGTCCCCCGTCTGGGGCTCCAAATTGCCCGCGGCCGCGTCATTCCGCAGCCGCAGCACTGTCTCCCACGTTTCGCCGGTATAGGTGCTGGCCCCCTCGAATACCGCGTACTCCTCCGCCTTCACTCACGCCGGGGGTACAGGCTTCCTCTCCGCCGCCACGGAGGTGGGGACCAGCGTTAAAAGCATCAACAGGGAAAGTGCCAGGGAAATCCAACGTTTCATCATTGCTGCCTCCCTTATGTGTGTTGATTTGTCTTACGAAATATCCGCCATATCCAAATACTTGTACCCGTTTTCCGCGATATGGTCCTTGCGGCCCTGGAGGTTATCTCCCAGCAGCAGGTCAAAGACCGCCGCGGTGCGCTCCACGTCCTCCGGCATGACCCGGATGAGGCGGCGGGTGGCCGGGTTCATGGTGGTGAGCCACATCATATCCGGGTCGTTCTCGCCCAGGCCCTTGGAGCGGTCGATCTTGTACTTTTTCCCCTCCAGCTCCCGGACGATGTCGTTTTTCTCCTTGTCAGAGTAAGCAAACCAGGTCTTGTCCCCGCAGTTGATCTCAAAGAGGGGGGTCTCCGCGATGTAGACGTAGCCCTCCCGGATAAGGGTGGGAGTCAAGCGGTACAGCATGGTCAAAATGAGGGTGCGGATCTGGAAGCCGTCCACGTCGCCGTCGGTGCAGATGACCACCTTGTTCCACCGCAGGTTCCCCAGGTCAAAGGCGGCCATGTCCTTGACGTGCTTGTTCTGGACCTCCACGCCGCAGCCCAGGACCTTGATGAGGTCCGTGATGATCTCGCTTTTGAAAATACGGGCGTAGTCCGCCTTGAGGCAGTTCAAGATTTTGCCCCGGACAGGCATGATGCCCTGGTACTCCGCGTCCCGGCTCAGCTTGACGCTGCCCAGAGCGGAGTCGCCCTCCACGATGTAGATCTCCCGCTTGTCCGGGTCCTTGGACCGGCAGTCCACGAACTTCTGGACCCGGTTGGCGATGTCGATGCTGCCGGAGAGCTTCTTCTTGATGTTCAGCCGGGCCTTCTCCGCCGTCTCCCGGCTACGCTTGTTGATGAGGACCTGCTCGCCGATCTTCTCCGCGTCGAAGGGGTTTTCGATGAAGTAGATCTCCAGGTTGGACCGCAGAAACTCCGTCATGGCCTCCTGGACAAATTTGTTGGTGATGGCCTTTTTCGTCTGGTTCTCATAGGAGGTCTGGGTGGAGAAGTTGTTGCTCACCAGGACGATGCAGTCCTCGATGTCCGCCCAGGTGACCTTGCTCTCGCTCTTTTGGTACTTGCCCTGGTCCCGGAGGTACTTGTCAATGGCGGAGACAAAGGCGGACTTGGTGGCCTTTTCCGGGCTGCCGCCGTGCTCCAGCCAGCTGGAGTTGTGGTAGTGCTCGATGACGCTCACCTTGTTGGAAAAGCAGACGGCGCAGCTGAGCTTCACCTTGTACTCCGGCTTGTCCGCCCGGTCCCGGCCCCGCTTTTCCGCCTGCCAGAACACGGGGGCTGTAAGGCTTCCCTCGCCGGCCAGCTCCGCCACGTAGTCCTCGATGCCGTGCTCGTACAAAAATTCCGTTTCCTCAAAGGTCCCCGGCTCCGTCTCGTTGCGGAACCGGAAGGTGATGCCGGCGTTCACCACCGCCTGGCGCTTCATCACATCCGTGAAGTAGTCGGCGGGGATGGCGATGTCGGTGAACACGTCCAGATCCGGCAGCCAGCGGGTGCGGGTGCCGGTCTTTTTGCTCTGGTTCTTGGGCAGGGGCCGCTTTTCCAGATCCCCCACGATCTCGCCCCGCTCAAAGTGGAGGCTGTACTCCTGGCCGTCCCGCCACACCGTCACGTCCATGTACCGGGAGGCGTACTGGGTGGCGCAGGCGCCCAGGCCGTTGAGACCCAGGGAGTACTCGTAGTTGTCACCGGAGACATTGTCGTACTTGCCGCCGGCGTACAGCTCGCAGTACACCAGCTCCCAGTTATAGCGCTGCTCCTTTTCGTTCCAGTCCACCGGGCAGCCCCGGCCGGCATCCTCCACCTGGATGGAGCGGTCGGCGTAGCGGGTGACGGTGATGGTGCGGCCGTGGCCCTCCCGGGCCTCGTCGATGGAGTTGGACAATATTTCGAACACCGCGTGCTCGCAGCCGTCCAGCCCGTCGGAGCCGAAAATGACGCCGGGCCGTTTCCGGACCCGGTCCGCGCCTTTTAAAGACGAAATGCTGTCGTTGCCGTAATCTTGCTTCTTTGTTGCCATAGTTCCTCCGAAACGGCAGAAACTGCCATGATTTCAATATGTTATTTTATTGTATCACACCCCTTTCACAGGTTCAAGTGTCCGAAAAAGCAGGCCGCTTTCCATGATTATGTAGGACCGGGCTCCGAACCGGACAGTGCGGCGCAAAGATACCATTTAATTTTCCCTCGCAAAAATTGTAAAAATGCGGAATTTCAAAAAACGGAAGCCGCCAAAATGCGCCGCCTTACCGTTCCTTTACATGGATTTCGCCAAAAATGTTATTGCGTAAATTTTTCCATAATCCATTCGCACCTTCATAATTTGTTCATATCACAGGGTTTTTCACATTTTCCACATGATTTTCCACACCGTTATGTCAACTCTATCTTTTTCAAAAAATGCGGCATTTGCGTGGGAGGACGTGATAGAGCGGCACCCGTGCAAAGGGTGCCGCCCCATTGTCCATGTTCCCCCACCAGCATCAAGATCACACCGTAAATCACCGACGCCAGCGTGCCGAACACAATGACCGGCCCGGCCTCGTCGTCGCAAAGTCCGCTTTGCTCCGTTTTGCCTTCGTCAAAACTTCTCCCGCTCCCTTGCTCCTCC
>NZ_JBQKKR010000020.1:0-31485 GCF_052116665.1 Dysosmobacter sp. Sow4_B12
GATTCTACATCATTTTTTCAAAGCCCGCAATCTGATGGGTTAATTTGGTGCGCCATTTTTGCGTTGTAGTTTTCAGAAAAAGTCCTTGACAAACATTAGCAAGATTTATTGGTTAGATGCTCTATTTCTCATTCATCCGTTCTATAACTTTTTCCGCTATTTTCTCAGCAACTTTTTCTAAAAGCACGTCCCCAGTTTTTATACTGTAATACTTCCAATTAAAGTTGGGGCTGTTAAGTAAATCATTAAGATATTGATAACGCTCCCCAAAATCTTTAGCCTCATCTAATGCGCTGCACTCGCTCATGTCTGTCTCCAAGGACGCAAAATCAAAATCTGTAAAAAAAAGTGAAAACAGAGCTTTTACCATATAATAAAGCTCATCCGTTTTTGTTTGATTTGCATTGCCTGTTAATTCATTACTGTCCTCTGCCCTCTCATCTTCATATTTAATCATAGCTTTTTCCAACTCATATTTTCTCCATTCGGGAGAATATGTGTCGCTTTCTCCAGTTCTAACATCATCCCCATGTTTTTTCTCAGCTTTTGCAATCTGCTTTCTTATAAGCTTGACAACATCCTCATGCGAGGTAATCTCAAGTTCTAACGCGCAATTGAGGCAAAAGACATTTGCCCCTCCTTGAACACGCTTTATATACGTTTGGTTAATATACTCTGGACAATCCAACACTTCCCTTATTTTTTTCTCAAGCGACTCCACAGACATTCCTTCCGGGGGAAGCCCTACATGATTTAGGGCTTTGCATGCAAGGTCCCATGCACTGAGGTCTTGAGGATACTTCTTCATATACACATTTGCAAAATTCTTACCCAACAGTTTTGTATCAACTGTAGTTGGATTCTCAATCGAATCAAGAGCAGAAGGATACCGTTGCTTTATAAACAGCACCACGTTTTGACTAATTCCATTTTGATATTTAACACTCAAATCCGCATCAAACCAATTCAAAAAGTCGTCACAAAACTCATCAAGGGAAACCATTGCACACATCTTGATATTCCTTTCTGCTTTCATGCAACGAATTAAAAAAGAGAGGCGATACTCAACGTACCACCTCTCCTTTGAGCGTGTTCTCAATAATTGGTCGTAAGATGGTCGTAAATCACAACCATTATAGTCAAAAAACGCTGATATTACAATATTTTTCAGTCCAAAGGCTTCATCGTGGGGAAGAGAATGACTTCCCGGATGGTGTCGGCGCCGGTCAGCAGCATGACGCAGCGGTCGATGCCCATGCCCATGCCGCCGGTGGGGGGCATGCCGTACTCCAGGGCGTTGAGGAAATCCTCGTCCAGCATCTCCGTCTCATCGTCGCCCCGCTCCCGCTGCTCCACCTGCTTTTCAAAGCGCTGGCGCTGGTCGATGGGGTCGTTCAGCTCGGAATAGGCATTGGCCAGCTCGCTGCGGCAGATAAACAGCTCAAACCGCTCCGTCAGGCGGGGGTCGGCCGGGCTGCGCTTGGTCAAGGGCGAGACCTCCACGGGATACATAGTGATAAAGGTAGGCTGGATGAGCTTCTCCTCCACCCGCTGGTCGAAGCAGGCGTACAGGGCATTGCCCCAGGTCTTTTCGGCGGCGTCCGCCAGCTCCACGCCCACGGCCTTGGCGGCGGCCACGGCCTCCGCGTCGTCGGTGATGGCGCCGAAGTCGATGCCCACATGCTCCTTCACCGCGTCCACCATGGTCAAGCGGCGCCAGCCGGGGGTCAAGTCGATCTGCTCGCCCTGCCACTCCACCTGGTAGGTGCCCAAAATCTTCTGAGCGGCGCCGGAGATAATCCCCTCGGCAATGTCCATCATACCGTGGAAATCGGTGTAAGCCTGGTACAGCTCCACGGTGGTGAACTCCGGATTGTGCTTGGGGTCCATGCCCTCGTTGCGGAAGATGCGGCCGATCTCGTACACCCGGTCCATGCCGCCCACGATGAGCCGCTTCAGCGGCAGCTCCGTGGCGATGCGCATGTACATGTCGATGTCCAGGGTGTTGTGGTGGGTGATGAAGGGCCGGGCGGCGGCGCCGCCGGCGATGGTGTTCAGCACCGGGGTCTCCACCTCGATATAACCCATGTCATCCAGATAGTTCCGCATAAACTTGATGAACTGGGAGCGGATAACGAAATTCCGCTTCACATCGGGGTTCACCATCAGGTCCACATACCGCTGCCGGAACCGCAGCTCCTTGTCCTGGAGGCCGTGGAACTTCTCCGGCAGGGGCAGCAGAGATTTGCTCAGCAGGGTGATGTTCTTGGCGCGGACGCTCATCTCGCCCCGCTGGGTGCGGAACACCTCGCCGTCCACACCCACGATGTCGCCGATGTCGAACTTCTTGAACTTCTTATAGACCGCCTCGTCCATCTCGTCCTGGCGGGCGTAGAGCTGGATGCGGCCATCCCGGTCCTGGAGGTCGCAGAAGCTGACCTTGCCCATGCCCCGCTTGCTCATGAGACGGCCGGCCACCTTCACGGCCTTGCCCTCCATGGCGTCAAAGTTGTCCTTGATCTGCTGGGAAGTCGCGTCCCAGTCGAACCGGGTCTCCCGGAAGGGGTCCTGGCCCTCCGCCTGGAGGGTGGCCAGCTTCTCCCGGCGGACCTTGGTCTGCTGGCTCAGATCCTGCTCCGGCTGCTGGGTTGTCTTCTGTTCAGCCATGTTCTTCTCCTTACCGCTCGATTTTGCGCACCGTGTAGTTGATGGAGCCCCGGGGCGCTTCCACCGTGACGGTGTCTCCCTCCTTGGCGCCGATGAGGGCCTTGCCGAAGGGGGATTCCTCGGAGATGATGCCGTGCATGGGATCGGCCTCCTGGGAGCCCACGATCTTATAGGCGGGCAGCTCCTTGCCGCTGGCATCCGCCACCGTCACCTTGCAGCCGATGGTGACCACGTTGGTGGGGGCGTTGCTCTCGTCCACGATGACCACGTGCTGCAGGATCTCCTCCAGCTCGGCGATACGGGAATACAGCTTGCCCTGCTCGTTCTTCGCCTCGTCATACTCGCTGTTTTCGGACAGGTCGCCAAAGCCCCGGGCTACCTTGATCTGTTCGGCCACCTCATCGGAGCGGGTAGTCTTCAAATAATTCAGCTCTTCCTGCAGTTCCTGGGCGCGGGCCGCACTCATTTTATATTCTTTTTCCATGTGCGCATTGTCCTTTCCTATCTTTTGATAAGGGCGCCGTTTCCGCCCTTGAATATACCAGGGTAATATTATAGTGGCTGGCAAATGGAATGTCAAGCAAAACCCAGGCATCAAGACACGTTTTTGCCGAAAACATGCCTGCTTTCCCCCTTTTTACCCCTTTGACGTTCCGAGACTGATCTGTCCCGGCCGAATAGCACCCGCCTCCCGCAGGGCGCAGAGCAGCTGCGGACGGTCGCACCCGCCGATGAGCCGTTCCTCCATGGCCGGCGGCAGCACCAGCGGAGGCAGATCCTCTCCGCCGCCCTCATACAGCGCCAGCACCACCGGATTTTTCCGCTTTAAGTCCCGCCGTTCACCGAACAGCACCAAGGCTTCCGCCCCCTCCAGCTGCTCCGCGGAAGGGCTCAGCAGCAGTGACACGCCGTACTCACGCCGCAGCTGGCGTCCCAACTCCTCGGCGCCGTAGGGCAGGTCCAGCAGCACATAGCGGTAACGCAGGGCAAGCTCCGTCACCGTCCGCACCAGTTCCCCGGTCAGCTGCTCTCCGGCCACAGCCACCCGGGCGCCGCCATCCACCCCCAGCCGTTCCAGGCGCCAGCTCACGGTTTGGGCCGCCAGGGCCCGCCGCAGCGGCAGGGTGGACACCGGACGGATCGCGTATTTTTCCAGTTCCCTTCCAAAGGGAAACTCCGCCGGCAGCACCGCCCGGACCACCCCCGCTTGATGGAGCTTTTTCGCTGCGGCCAGCACCCGCCGCCGCAGCACAGCCTCCGGCGTTTTGCGGCCCCGGATCACCTCCGCGCAGGCAAAACGCATATGCAGGACGCTCCGCTCCGTCAACACCACCTTTTTCTCCCGTTTACCGGGCTCCGGGCTTTTCCATAATAACATTCCCATCATAGCAAAACCGCCTCCCGCTCCATGGTATGGAGCGGGAGGCGGTTTTATGTCGCTTATCCGGCCAACGTATAGCCGGTGAGATAATTGAGCGGGTTGATGCGAACGCCGTTTTCCGAAATTTCAAAATGAAGGTGGGGACCTGTGGAGTGGCCGGTGGAGCCGGTGATCCCCAGCACATCTCCTTGATTGACGTAAGCTCCCACGCTGACCTTCCGGCTGCTCATATGGGCATACAGCGTTGTGTTGCCGCTGCCGTGGCTCACCACCACATAGTTGCCGTAGGAGCTGGAGTACTGGGAGACGATGACGGTGCCCGCCTTGGCGGCGTGAATCTCCGTGGTGTAGCCCACCCGGCCGATGTCGATGCCCTTGTGGTTGGTGGAGCCGATACCGCCGGGGGAGGCTCGGCCACCGAAGGTGGAGGTGATGTAATGGCTGCTCACCGGCCAGATGTAGCCGCCTAGGGCCGCGTTGGAGGTACCGCCGTTCTGGGCCGCCTGCTGGGCGGCCAGCTCCTTGGATTTCTTGACGATCATGGCCTGGATACGCTCTTCCTCTTTGTCCAGCTCGTCCAGGGTCTCCTTGTATTCATTTTCGTTGTCGTTGATCTCGTTCACCAATGCGATGGCCTCTTTGCGCTGGGCATCCAGCTCTGTTTTCTTGGCCACCAAGTCCGCCTTGGCTGCCTCGGATTCAGCCTTGCTGGCCTCCAGGGATGCCTTTTTTTCCTCGATCTCCACCTGCAGCGCCTGCAGCTGGTCGATGACCGCCTGGTCTGCGTCCATGATCTCGTTGACAATGTCCATCCGGCCCAAAAGGTCAGTGAAGCTCTCCGCCTTGAACAGCACAGACCAGTAGGAGACCTTGCCCCGCTCCTCCATGGCCCGGACCCGGGTGCAGAACAGCTCGTACTGGGCTTCCTCCCGCTGCTGGGCGTCCAACAGCTCCGCCTCCGTCTGGGTGATGAGGGCGGCGTAGTCGGCGATCTGTGCCTCCACGTTTTTGATCTGGGCCGCGGTATTGGTCACCTTCTGGTCCAGCAGCTGCTTTTTTGCCAGCGCTTGACTCTTGTCGTCCTTCAGCGCGTCCAGCTTGCTCTCCAGCTCTTTTCTCTGGCTGGTGAGGTCCGCGGCGTCATTTTTCAAGGCGTCAATGTCCGCTTGGGTCACCGCCAGGGCCGGTGTCAGCTCCGCTGCCGTCAGCGTTAGGGCCAGCAGCAGGGCCGTGAGGAGACGGGCTGCTTTTTTCATGTGATTCAGTCTCCTTTCCCCCGTCATACCTGCAGGAACTTGCGGATGGCGGACAAGCTGCCGCCCACGCCGATGATAATACCCGCCACTGCAAAGGAAACAGCCACAGGCACCCACATATCCGTAAATGGAATGATACTGATAAGCTGGAGGGTATCGTTGTTAGCCACGCCCCGGGCCACAGCCTCATACAGTCCCCACTGGAGCAGGAACGCCATCGCCGCGCCCAAAATGCCAAACAGGAACCCCTCATACACAAAGGGCCAGCGGATAAAGCCGTTGGTAGCGCCCACCATCCGCATAATGGCGATCTCCTCCCGCCGGTCAAAGGTGGTGAGCTTGATGGTGTTGGAGATGATGAACACCGACACCACGAACAAAATGGCAATGAGGGCCACGCACACCACCGTGGCCACATTCCGCACGGTGATAAAGCCGCCGGCGATCTCCTCGTAGGCGTTGACCTTGGCGATGCCCTCCACCGCCTTTACCCGCTCCACAGTCTGCTTTTGCTGCCGCAGGTTCGCGATTTTGATGGCGTAGCGGTCCCGAAGGATCTCCGGGTCCAGGTCCTGGAACAAGGCCTCATCCGGGTACTGCTCCACAAAATTCTCCATGGCCTCCTCCTTGCTGATAAAGGTGGCGGAGGCCACATTGGGAATGCTCAAGAGCTTTTTTTCCAGGGCTCTTGCCTGGGCTTCGTCATAGCTGTCGTCCACATAGGCCAGGATCTCGTTTTCCTGCTCCAGGTCCCGCAGCAGCTCGTTGGCGTTCACCGCCACCAGGGTGAAGGTGCCCATGATGAGCAGGCACGCCACGGTGATGCCGATGGCGGCAAAGGACATGAAGCCATGGCTGAACATGTTGGAAAGGCCCTCGTGGGCAAAGTAGCGGAAATCGTGCTTAGCCATGGATATGCCCTCCCACATAGCCGCCCACGCTGTCGTTGATGACGTGGCCGGAATCGATGGTGATGACCCGCTTGCCGAAGTGGTCCACCAGATCCTTTTCGTGGGTCACCACCACCACGGTGGTGCCCAGCTCGTTGATCTTCACCAAAAGCCCCATCAGCTCCAGGGACCGCTCCGGGTCCAGGTTTCCGGTGGGCTCGTCGGCGATGATGGTGTCCGGATTGTTCACCAGGGCACGGGCAATGGCCACCCGCTGCTGCTCGCCTCCGGAGAGCTCCGTGGGATAGCTGCTGGCCTTTTCCGCCAAACCCACCAGGTTCAAAACATACGGGATCCGCTCCCGGATCTGCTTGGGGCTGGCGCCTACCGCCCGCATGACGAAGGCCAGGTTATCATACACGGTCTTTTTTTCAATGAGGCGGAAGTCCTGGAAAATAACGCCCAAGGTCCTGCGCATGAGGGGGATCTGCCGGTTGGAAATGTTGCTGACGGAAAAGCCGTTGAGCATGATGCGGCCGGCACAGGGCTCCACCTCGCCGGTCAGCAGCTTGATAATAGTGGATTTGCCGGAGCCGGAAGGTCCCACCAGAAAGACGAATTCCCCGTCCTCAATGGTGAGGCTGATGCCGCGAATGGCCTTGGTCCCGTTGTCGTACTCCATCTCCACATCTTTTAAACGAATCATTTGGGCACCTCGCAGGTTTCATATGGATTCAGTCTCCCTACCGGCAAATCTTCCCTATTTTGCAGGCAGGTCGACATAATTCTTGAACAAATCACATTATATACGGTTTTCCGCTTCCGCGCAATATCTCTTGACAATTATTTGAGAAACTTTCCGGTCCTCATGGAACCGGTCATGCCGCAAAAAGCCCCGGCTGCATGGCAGCCGGGGCTTTTTCCGATGATACAGTTTAGGAATCGATGCCCCGGCTGGTCAAGTACTTCTTGACCATGAGGGCCACCTTGAAGGTGATGGCATCGTCGAATTCCCGCAGGTCCAGACCTGTGAGCTTCTTGATCTTCTCCAGCCGGTACACCAGAGTGTTGCGGTGGACGAAAAGCTTTCTCGCCGTCTCGGAGACGTTGAGGTTGTTCTCGAAGAACTTGTGGATGGTGAAGAGTGTCTCCTTGTCCAAAGCGTCGATGGGGTTCTTCTTAAAGACCTCCTGGAGGAACATCTCGCACAAAGTCGTGGGCAGCTGGTAGATCAAGCGGCCGATGCCCAGGTTCTCGTAGTTGATGACGTATTTCTCCGTGTCAAAGACCTTGCCCACCTCAATGGCGATATTGGCCTCCTTGTAGCTCTTGGCCAGGTCCCGAAGATGGGTGGCCACAGTGCCGATGCCCACCACCACAGTGGACTCGCTGCCGGAGCGGAGGGTCTCCTCGATGGAGGAGGCGATCTTGTTCAGTTCCTTGATGCCGGCGCCCTCCGCCATCTGGCGGATGAGGACCACATCGCCCTCGCCGATGCTGAGGACGAAATCATTCTGCCGGTCAGGGAACAGGGACTGGATCACATCCGTGGGGACGGATTCCCCCTTTTTCAAAGAGCGCACCACAAATACGCCCCGGGGCACGTCCGCCGTGACCCGCAGTTCCTTGGCCCGCATATAGATGTCTCCCAGCATGATATTGTCGGAGATGATGTCCTTGACAAAAGAACCCCGGTCATGCTTTTCCTCATAGTAGGACTTGGCGGCATTTAAGGCCACAGTGGCCATGGAGCAGACCGTCTTGCTGATCTCGTTGTCGCCAAAAGCGAAGGCGGCGTAGTCAAACTGGTTGCCCCAGCCGTTGAGCGCCTTGAAGGTCTTTCCGTCGGATGTGACCATGGACCCGGCGGCGTTGTTCACCACGGGCACATGCTCCGCCCAGCGCTGACCGATCATGGACAATTCGCTGCAGGCGATGACGATGCCCTCCGCATCGATAACGCCAACGGTACGGTCCGTATTCTCCTTTAACTGCAAAACCACATTTTGAAAAATTCTTCCAGACATGGCTGCCCTCCTCACCTAAAATCACACGGGAGTCTTTGTGCATTTTGTCAATGTCTACATTATATCGGCAATTTTGACGAAACGCAAGATGTTTTTTCTCTTTTCGACAAAAAAATCGTTTGCTTTTTGTTGAACATTTGAGTTTCGTTTGGTGATTATTGAGGATTTCTTAAATTTTCCACTTCTTCCGCCGTCAAAAAACGGTATTCCCCCCTGGGCAGCGCCGGGTCCAATGGCAGATTGCCCATGCGGACCCGCTCCAAATAAACCACTGGCTTGCCCCGTTGGGCCAGCATCCGCTTCACTTGATGGAATTTTCCCTCCCGAAGGGTAACAAGAGCTTCGCTCTCCTCCCCAACAGAGAGGACCTCCAGTCCGGCGGGAAGGCACACAAGGCCGTCGTCCAGGGTCATGCCGACGGCAAAGGCACGGCAGTCCTCCTCGGTCAATCGGCCCGCCACCTGGGTGTAATAGACCTTGTTTACATGGTGCCGCGGGGAGAGCAGCTCATGGGCCAGCTGTCCCTCGTTGGTCAAAAGCAGCAGCCCCTCCGTGTCTTTGTCCAGACGGCCCACCGGAAACAGATTTTGTTTCCGCAGCTCCGGCGGCAGCAGGTCCAGCACCGTGGGCCCCCGTCCGTCCTCCGTGGCGGAGAGGTAACCGGCGGGTTTGTTCAGCATCACCCAGGTGTAGCGGCGGTAGAGGATGCGCTCCCCATTCACCGCGATATCCGCCGTCTCCGGGTCCGCCTTGTCCTCCGCCGACCGTGCCGGAACGCCGTCCACCAGTACCCGTCCCTGGCGAATCAAGCTCTTCACCTCCCGCCGGGACCACCGGCCGGTGGACGCTATGATCTTGTCCAGTCGCTGCAGCGCCATGACTGTGCCTCCGTTTCTTCATTTCGCTGCCTATCCTATCATATTCCCGCCAAAAAATGAATAGGAAATTGCAGGAGGGATGGATATGCTTATTTGGACCGCACGGCTCTCCAAAAAACGGGCCGTACTCATGATCATCGCACTGGGGGCCGTCATGGCCGCCCTCATCTGCCTGTTCGCCGGCCGGCAGCAGCCAAAGCCGTCAGCCACGCCCCAGCTGCTCACCAACGCCGACCGGGTGACATACCTGTGCTCCTTTGGCTGGGAGGTGGAGCCGGAGCCTCTGGAGACACTGCAGTTCCTGCTGCCGGACACCCTGGAAGAGCCCTACCTCACCTATAATGACCTGCAGAAAAGCCAGGGCTTTGATCTGTCCGCCTGCTGCGGAAAGCAGGTGGCCCGCTACACCTACGCCGTCACCAACTACCCCGGCAGGGCCCAGGGCGTCCAGGCCAACCTGTACGTATGCGGGGACCGGCCTGCGGCGGGAGACATTTTCTGCACCGGTGCCGACGGCTTCCAGACCGGGCTGGCGTTTCCGAAGAGCTGAGTAGCGCCGCCTGCCGCTGATGCGGCAGGCGGCGTATATTTCCGCTTTCCACCGCGGGAAAAGCCTGCTATAATAATGTCTGCTGAATAAACCGCTTTGCGGTTTATTTGCGCGGCGGCAGCCACGCAGGCAGGCGGTCCGCCGCCCAAGTATTCCAAAGGAGATACCTATGAAGATCATCGACGCCCATCTGCACCTGTTCCCCGCCGACAGCGCCAAGGTGGAAGCCATGGCCGTGGCCGTGGGCCACCGCAACAGCGTCCACCACCTGCGGCAGGTCTACGGGGAACTGAACATCGTCCACGGCGTGGTCATGGGCAACCACAGCATGGACCCCTCCTACCACGACTATCCCACGGACCTCTTCCACTACTGCGTCGGGCTGGACAGCTCCCTGCTGCCGGAGGACGGCGCCGCCGCCCCGGATGACCTTGTCCGGCTGGCGGAGGAGAATTTGAAGCGGGAGGCCTGCTGCGGCGTAAAGCTGTATCCCGGCTACAACCACATCTGGCTGACGGACCCCCTGTACGAGCCCATCTATGCCCTGGCCGCCCGGTATGACAAGCCCGTGGCGGTCCACATGGGTCTTTCCGCCGGTCCCCGGGCGCATCTGAAATACTGCCACCCCCTGGTGCTGGACGAGGTGGCCGCCGACCACCCGGGCACCCGCTTTGTCATGTGCCACTTCGGCAATCCCTTTCTGGACGCCGCTGCCGCCGTGGTGGAGAAAAACCCCAACGTAGCCGCCGACCTGTCCGGCCTCTTGGAGGGCCGGGTAGACCTGGAGATCTACCTGCGGGAACAGGCAGGCTATGTTTCCCTGCTGAAAACGTGGCTCACCGCCATTGGGCGCTGGGATGACCTGCTCTTCGGCACCGACTGGCCCATCGTGAACCTAGGCGAGTATATCGCCTTCATCCGGGCCTTGATCCCGGAGAAATACTGGGAGCGGGTGTTTTTTCAAAACGCTGACCGCGTATACGGCTTGAGCCTGCAGTAAAAAACTCCGATGGTATACCATCGGAGTTTTTTGCTCAGCAGCAGCCATCCACGATGGCCTGCATCTGGTCCAGCTTCCGGTGCACATCCCGGGCCATGGCCAGCTGGCAGCGGGTACGCACCAGATTGTGGTCCGGGTAGTGGATGTTGAAATACAGGTCACCCACCAGGTAATCGTCCAAAAAGCGGCTGGCCAACTCCACCGTGATGGCAAACACGCTCAAAGCCAGGGACCGGCGCTCCTCAATGGTCAGCATGCCGGACACCTGGGACAAAAAGCCCTCCGTGAACTGGCGGAACTTCTCCAGATCGCAGCCGGCCCGCCGCCAATCCGGGCAGTCCTCCGCCACAAAGTTGGTGGCAAAGCGGATACCGTCGCCAAAGTCATGGCCCACCAGGCCCGGCATCACCGTGTCCAGGTCCACGATGGCCAGGGCCTCATGGGTATTTTCGTCAAAGAGGACGTTGTTGATCTTCGTATCGTTGTGGGTGACCCGGATGGGCAGGCGCCCCTGCTCATGCATGCGGGTCAGTTTCTCCGCCTCCTCCCGGATGGAGGCGATGTAGGCCAGCTCCTCCCGCGCCTCCGCAGCCCGGCCCAAGGGATCTTTCTCCGCATCGGCGAACAACGCCTCCAGCCGCTTGGGCGTATTGTGGAAGTTGGGGATGGTCTCGTACAGCTCCGCGGCCGGAAAGTCCGACAGCAGCATCTGGAACTCGCCGAAGGCCGCGCCGGTCTGCCGCAGGATCTTCTCGTCCAGGGTCTCGCTGTATGTGATGGAGGGGATGAAGTTACAAAGGCGCCAGAAGCAGTTCTCCTCGTCGTAAATAAAGGTTTTCCGCTCCTGGGTGTGGTGGTAGTGCAGGGCGGTCTGGCCCTGCTTCTTGGCCCGGATGTGCTCCGTCACCAGGTCTGCGTTGTGCATGAGCTGCTCCGGCTTGCGGAAAGCGTATGTATTCACCCGCTGCACGATGTACTGCTTTACCTGCCCGCCCGGGCGGCGGTAGGTGACCTTGTAGGTCCAGTTCACATTGCCCGCCTTGATCTGCTCATAGCCCACGAGCTTGCCCTCGATGCGGAACGCCTCGCAGACCTTTTGCAGCTTGTCCTTTATCTCCACAGGGATGCTCCCTCCGTTTTTCCTCTATCTTGCGTGTGTTTTGGCACACAATTATCCAATTATACTCTGATTATGGAGTATAGCATCCCGGACGCCGTTTGTAAACAGATGGTTTCACGGAGTTTCAGACTTCACGTGTTCCTTTTTGAAAAACCAAACCAGGCACAAAACGATCTGGACCACCGTGGACGCCGGGGTGGACAATCCCAGGTGGAACAGGCTGCCAGCCCTGCGGCCCACCAGCAGCGCCACCGGCAGCCGCACGCCAAACGCCCCCAGGAAGCCCTGGGCCATGACGAACAGGGTCTGTCCCCGGCCATTGAAATAGCCTACAAAGCAAAACAGGAAGCTGGTCAGCAGGCAGTCGATGGCATAGGCCTTCAAATACTCCCAGGCGGCGTCCACCACAGCCGCGTCCGCGGCGAACAGTCCCGCCAGCAGGTCCCCGTGGAAGAAGGCGCCCCAGGCCATGACCGCGCCGCAGACCAGAGAGGACGTGACCCCGATCCACAGCGCCCGGCGGGCCCGGTCCTCCCGGCCCGCGCCGATGTTCTGGGCCACGAAGGCGGACATGGACTGCATATAGGCCGACGGGACCAACATGACGAAGGCGCACAGCTTCTCCGCCACGCCCACGCCGGCGGAGGCCGTCACGCCCATGGCGTTGGCAATGGCGATGACCACCAGAAAGGAAATGCTCACCAGCAGGTCCTGCAGGGCAACCGGCGTGCCCAGACGGAGGATCTTCCTCATGATGGCGCCGTTGAAACGTACCGCGCTCCGGGGCAGGGCAAAGGGCAGCTGCCGCCGGCGGAGCAGCACCAGGGAGATCACAACGCTTACCGCCTGGGCAAACACCGTGGCGATGGCGGCGCCGGCCACGCCCATGCGGAAGATACCCACCAGCAGCACATCCCCCGCGATATTCAGCACGCAGGCGATGAGCACCGTGAGAAGCGGCATCGTGGAATCGCCCACCCCCCGGAAAATGCTGCCCAGCAGGTTGTAGGCCACAATGAACACACCGCCGGCGGCACACAGCCGCACATATCTGACGGTGCCGGCAAAGGCGCCCGCCGGTGCCTGCATCACCACCGCCAGCCGGGGTGCCGCCGCCAGCAGAACTGCCGTCACCGCCAGCGCCAACACCGTAAACAGGCAGATGCCGCCGCCCACCACCGCTCCGGCCTCCGTCCGGTTGCCTTCGCCGATCTTCTGGCCCAGCAGGACGGTGACGCCCATGGCAAGGCCGGTGATGACCGTGGTGACCGTATGCATGATCTGGCTGCCGGTGGACACGGCGGAAATATCCGCCGCCGTGCCGAACCTGCCCACCACCTGCAGGTCCACGGCGCCGTACATAGCCTGCAGCAGCAGCGCCAGCAGCACCGGCAGGGCAAAGCGCAGCAGCACCGGGAGGATGGGGCCTTGTGTAAAGTCTTGATGTTGTTTCATAAAAAGCCTCCCCGGGAGGGCAAACAAAAAAGCCGGACAAGACTCCGGGCGACACCCGGCATCTTATCCAGCTTTATGACTGCGGTCATAAGCCTCCGATGAACGCAGTCAAATTTACCACATGCTCCGGCAGTTGTCAAGAGGCTTGCCCTCATTGACCGGAAGGTTCTTCCTTTTTGTGAGTCCACTTTTTCCGGGGCTTTTTCTCATAGTCCTGCTGCCACTCCTCCAGCAGCACCTTGGCGTTGCAGCGGAACAGCAGCCGGACGGCGTAGACCAGCGCGTCCCGAGTGTCCTTTTCCATGTCCTTCATGGCACGGACCATGGCTCCCGCCGCCTTGAGACTCTCCTCCTTCAAGTCCGTCAGCGTCACAGCGCCGGAGGCGGACAGCACGGTGAACAATCCGTCCACGAACTTCTCGCGCTGGTCCAGGGGCATGTTATGGACCCACTCCTTCAGCGTCAGGTCGTTGAGATGGCCCTGCCGGGTGACGCTGCGGAGCTTGACGAAATGGTCTCCCAGCACCTCCCAGGAAAAGCCGTCGTGCTGCATGAGCCCCTGCTGGCTGCTGTCCACTACGGTGTAGTCCTCCTCGTGCTCCAGCAGCATCCCCACCACCGAGGACTTGGGCACGATGGACACGATGCGGTCCGCCACCCGCTGGTGCTCCGGCAGGTCCAGGATGTCATCGTGGAATCCGGGGCCGTCGTTGGACCAGATGGCGTGGATGCGCTTTTGGATGGAGCCGGGGGCGTATACGCCGGCGTACACCGCCAGGTTGCCGCCCTTGGAGTGGCCTCCCAGCCGCAGACGCCTGCGGGGGAACTGCCGGGCCACATCCCGCACGTACTGCACCGCCATTTTCTGGGCCGGGATCTCGGGCAGACAGGCCAGGAGAAAATCCTCCTTCCAGCCGGCCAGGGTGTCGTCCGTTCCCCGGAAGGACAGGTACAAAAGCCCGTCCCCCGTCTCCACGGTCAGCGCCGCGAACTGCTCCGCCTTTTCCGTGTCCAGCCAACTGACAAAGCAGTTGAGCTTCATGTCCCGGAAGCGGTTGGAATCCGCCATTTTCCGCAGCATGTCCGGAATGGCGTCCGGCACCAGGACGCCCATTTCGATCTTCTCCCCCGCGGGAACGGTTTTAAAAAAGGCCTCCGCCGCCTGGTGGAGCGGCACGCTCTCCCCCTCTCCCGGGGCGGGAACGATGCCGGCGAAGTCCACAAAGGACAGCTCCGCCAGAATGAGATTGTCCACCTCGTTGAAGGGGGCCTGCTCCAGTGTCAGGTCTCCCCGCCAGTCCAGATAATCCAATAGGTTTGCCATGGGCAGCCTCCTGTTTGATAAATACACCATATTATATGCTATATTTTTCCCGGACACAAGAGGTCTATCCGTCCGCCTCCTCTCATACACTGCACCATCACAACCGAGAGGTGGACGACAATGACAACTGCCAGAAACAACGATGTGCTGCTGGAGGGACAGGTTTCCGGCGCACCGGAATGGTCCCATGAAAACCACGGCACCCGCTTTTACCGCTTTTTGATGGAGATCCCCCGGCTGTCCGGCCAGGCAGACCTGCTGCCGGTGCTGCTGCCGGAGCCGATGCTGGCCCAGGCGGTGCCGAATACTCCGCTCCGGGTCCGGGGCCAGCTGCGCTCCTTCAACAACCGCAGCGGCGTGGGGAACCGGCTGGTCCTCAGTGTATACGCCACGGACACGGAGCCGCCCGCCGGACAGCCCTGCAACCGCATCGTCCTTTCAGGCGCCCTGTGCAAGCCGCCGATCTTCCGGAAAACACCCCTAGGCCGCAGCATCTGCGATCTGATGCTGGCGGTGCCCCGCCGGTACGGCCGGGCCGACTACCTGCCGGTCATCGCCTGGGGCCAGCTGGCGGTGCGGTCCAGCCGTCTGGCGGTGGGGGACCCCATCGCCCTGGAGGGCCGGGTCCAGAGCCGCCTCTATCACAAGGTCACGGAGAACGGCACCCAGGAGCGAACCGCCTACGAGGTATCCATGATGCATTTACTGGAGGAGGCTCCCCCGCCGGAGTGCTGACAGGCCGGGCGGCTCTTGTAATTCCCGCCGAAAAGAAATATAATCGGTGCAGAATGACTTTTGAACGGGAGCACACATATGCAGAAGATCTTGATCGACGCGGACACCGGCATTGACGATTCCATTGCCATCCTGTTCGCCTTAAAACAGCCCGGCGTCCGCGTGGTGGGCGTGACCACCGGCTGCGGCAACACCAGCGCCGCCCAAGCGGCGGAAAACACCCTGCGGCTCATCCACATGGTGCAGCCGCCCTATGAGGTGCCGGTGGCCATCGGTGCCAACAAGCCTCTGGTGGGGCAGTGGGCCGGGCCGGTGCCCCACATCCACGGCCGCAACGGCATCGGAGACGTGGAGCTGCCGGTGTCGCCGCAGAAGCCGCTGGCGGAGCCGGCCTGCGATTTCATCATCCGCATGATCCGGGAGCATCCCCACCAGCTGACGCTGGTGACCCTGGGCCGCATGACAAATCTGGCCTTGGCACTGGAAAAGGCGCCGGACATCGTGCCGCTGGTGAAAAATGTGGTGTTCATGGGGGGCACGCTCCACCACCCCGGCAACGTGTCCCCGGTGTGCGAGGCCAACCTGGCCGGTGACCCGGAGGCGGCGGACCTGGTGTTCCGCTCAGGCCTGGACCTGACCATGGTGGGCCTGGACGTGACCATGCAGGTGCGCCTCACCGCCCACCACCTGGACATGCTGGAAAAATACGCCCGGGAGGAAAACCGGCCCATCGCCGCCTATATCCGGCAGGCCATGGATGTATACTACCGCTTCAACCGCCTGCAGAACAACTGTCTGGACCACTGCCCGGTCCACGACCCCCTGGCGGTGCTGGCGGCGGTGGACCCCAGCCTTGTGACCATCCGCAAAGCCCCCGCCCGGGTGGAATGCGGCGGCACCTTCTGCCGGGGCATGGTGGTGGCGGATTTCCGGGAGCACCCCATTGACGCGCCGTATCTTTCCATCTGCACGGAGGTCGACGCCCGCAAGGCGGTGGAAAAGCTGATCACCGCCTTTACTTGATCTACAAAGGAGGACCCCATATGCGCGTTTTGAACATCGGCTCTTTGAACATTGATTATGTCTATGAAATGCCCCACTTTGTTCAGCCCGGCGAAACTTTGAGTTCTCTGCGTCTGCAGATCAACTGCGGCGGTAAGGGCCTCAACCAGTCCATCGCGGCGGCGAAAGCGGGATTGGATGTATACCACGCCGGCTGCATCGGCGAAGAGGGTTTGTTTCTTGTGGAGAAGCTGGCCCAGTCCGGCATCCATACGGACTACATCCGCCAGGTGGAGGATAAGACCGGCCACGCCATCATCCAGGTGGACCCCTCCGGCCAGAATGACATCATTCTGTACAGCGGCGCCAATCACGCTCTGACGGAGGAGGCTGTGGACGCGGTCTTGGCACGGTTCAGCCGGGGCGACATCGTCCTGCTGCAAAACGAGACCTCCTGCGTGGCGTACGCTGTTCGCCGCGCCTGGGAGCTGGGACTGCGCGTGGCTTTGAACGCGGCGCCCAGCGATGAAAATTTGAAGCAGGTCCCCCTGGAAAAGCTGGAGTGGCTGCTGGTGAACGAGGTGGAGGGTGCCTATCTGGCCAGGACCCAGGAACCGGCGGAGATCCTGCGGCGGCTGGGGCAGCGGTGTCCGGACACCACCATTGTGCTGACGCTGGGCGGTGCCGGCTCCATGGCCGCCCGGGGCGGTGAAACCGTCCACGTGCCCGCCATGACGGTGCAGGCGGTGGACACCACGGCGGCGGGAGACACCTTCACCGGCTACTTCCTGCGCCATGCGGCGGAGGGCGGCTCACTGGAGTCGTGCCTGCAATTGGCCACGGCGGCCAGCGCCCTGGCTGTCACCCGGCCCGGCGCGGCGGATTCCATTCCCTCCTACGAAGAGGTACAGGCGTTTTTGCGAGCATAATTGTTTTAGACGAAACAGCACCCCGGCGCGGCGCCGGGGTGCTGTTTCGTCTTATTTCGTGGGAAAACCGAAGCTGTCCCGCATGTCAAACAGGAACTGCAAAAAACTCTTGGGATAGGGGATGAAGCTCCCCTCGTCCACCATGTCCAAAAGCTCCGGCAGCGTCACCCACCGCACGGCGGACACCTCCTCCGCCTGCAGGCGGAAGCTGGCAATGTCCACATCCCGGCGCAGGATGAAAAAGTCATCGAAACCGCCGCCGAAGTTCACCGTCACCGCGGGCCGCAGGCCGCCCAGGTCCAGGGGATAGCCCAGCTCCTCCCGGAACTCCCGCTCCGCTCCCTGGCGGCTGGTCTCGCCGGCGTCCACGCCGCCGCCCACGGACACGTCCCACTTCTCCGGCCAGACCCGCTTGCCGGCGGTCCGCCGCTGGATGAGCAGCCGGTCCCGGCTGTCAAACAAACACACGTGGACCACCGTGCGGTATTCGCCGGGTCCTTTCTTTCCGTAACGCTCCGCCGTTTTTCCCAGAGGCGCGCGGTTTTCATCGTACAGGTCTACCAATTCCATACCTTCACCTCACTGCCGCCGGGCTGTTTTGTAATCATCGCCCAGCCGGTAAAAGGGGCAGGCGTTGTTGGCGCTGCGGAGAAACCGCTCCATCTCGTCCTCGTCCAGGTCCATGGTGCAGTAGTAGGACTCCGTCTCATCGTCATAGTCGTAGTGCACACACTCTTCGCAGTTGGCTGCCATATCATCCTCTCCTTTGCTAAAGGATTATAGCATAGATTCCGTCCACATCCAAGTGTTCTTTCATCACCAGGGCCTCCACGGCCTCCCGGGCCTCCCAGGGCGCCGCCCAGCAGAGGCCGCAGCCAGCCGTGATGGACCGGGGCACGGGAATGAGCCGACCCGGCACGTTGTTCTCCCGGCAAAGGCCCTCCATGGCCATGGCGCCGGTGGTGGTGCGGAAGGTCACCACGCATTTTTCCGTCCTCTCCCGCATGGTCACTCCTCCGTTGCCAGGACGCGGACCGCCTCCGCCGCCGCGTCGGTCTCCGCCTCCGTGTTGGCCCAGCCCCAGGAGAAGCGAACGGCTCCCTGTTCCGCCGTGCCCAGGGCCCGGTGGAGCCGGGGCGCGCAGTGGGCGCCGGGACGGGTGGCGATGCCGAAGCGCTCCGCCAGCTGGTCGGAGACCTCGGCGGAGTCATAGTCCCCGATGTTCAGCGTGACGATGGGCGCCCGCTCTTCTGCGGAAAAGTCGCCGTACACCGTGACGCCGGGAATACCCCGGACCGCCTGGTAAAACCGCCGGGCCAGGGCCTCTTCCCGGGTGCGGACGGTTTCTGCCCCCACAGTCCGGAGATACTCCAGGGCGGCGCCCAGGCCCGCGATGCCGTGGCTGTTGAGGGTACCGGCCTCCAGACGGGTGGGGTACTCCGCCGGCTGGGTCTCGGAAAAGCTCTGCACGCCGGTGCCGCCCACGGCAAAGGGGCGGATGTCCACGCCCTCCCCCACACACAGCCCGCCGGTTCCCTGGGGGCCCAGCAGGCTTTTGTGTCCGGTAAAGCACACCACATCAATGTGCTGCCGCGCCATGTGGATGGGGACCATCCCCGCCGTCTGGGAGGCATCCAGAATGAACAGCAGCCCATGCCGGTGGCAGAAATCCCCGATCCATTCAATGTCCGTCAAGTCCCCGGTGAGGTTGGAGCCGTGGGTACAGACCACAGCCCGGGTATTGGGCCGCAGCAGCCGGGAAAAGGCGCCGTAGTCCAGCTGTCCCCGCCGGTCCGCCGGGACAAAATCCACCGCCGCGCCCTGCTCCCGCAGGCGGTACAGGGGCCGCAGGACGGAGTTATGCTCCCAATCGGTGGAGATGACATGGTCCGCCGGCCCCAGCAAGCCGGAGATGGCGATGTTCAGCGCCATGGTGGAGTTAGGCGTGAAGGCCACACGGTCCGCCCCCGGACCGCCGAAGAGGTCCGCAAGCCTCCGCCGGACGGCGTAGATGCCCCGGGACGCCGCCAAGGCCTCATCATGGGCACCCCGGCCGCTGTTGCCGTAAGCGTCCATGGCGGCGGTAACAGCCGCCGCCACACCGGGCGGCTTAGGCCTGGTGGTGGCGGCATTGTCCAGATAGATCACGGCTTGACGACCTTTCCGGCTCCTGCCAGCTTTTCCACAATGGTGTACATATTCGTCACAGACCCCACCGCCAACTGCTCCGTCAGACCGTAGTGGTTCAAGCAGGTGCCGCAGGTGAGGATCTCCACCCCCTGGGCCTCCATGCTCTTGAGGTCCTCCAGAGATGCGGAGCCCTCCGTGGTCAGGCGGGCGCCGCCGTTATAGAACAGCATGGTCTTGGGCAGCTGCGGCAGCTGGCTGACGGCAAACAAAAAGCCCTTCATCAGCGTCCTGCCCAGCTCGTCGCTGCCCCGGCCCATGACATCCGTGTCCACCGCCACCAGGAGGTCTCCCCGGCTGTCCGGCACACAGGTGAGCTCCGGCTCCTGCCGGGGAGCCTGCCCCGCCGGCTCCGCCACCTCCATGGTGACCACGAACTCCTTCTCCCCTATCTTTTCCGAACGGACAGGCAGGTGGTTGCCGGCAGCCATTCTCGTTAGGTTCTGAACGGCGATCTCATTGTCCACATGGACCTCCAGGGTCCCCGGCTCCGTCATCTCCCGCAGGGCTCGGGTGGCCTTCACCACCGGGATGGGGCACTGCTCCCCCACCGCGTTCACAAGGATGTTTGCCATATGCGCTCCTCTTTTCCCGCCCGCAGGCGTTGTATTTTCTCCATTGTACTGTGAGGCGTCTTGAAAGGCAAGGGCTATTTTTTGAAAAGAACATCGCCATAGGAAAGCGTTTTTCCCGCTTTTTGTCTGAAAGCCCCCCATTTTCCTCTTTTTCCCACAATTTCCTTGACAGGCTTCCCTCTTTCACCGTAGAATAAAAAATATTCGTGCCGGCCCGGCAGCGGCGGCCGCAAAGAAGGATCGAGGTCTTATCCATGAAAAAACCATTCGTCACCCGGGAACAGCTGGAGGCAATCGCCGCCCAGTACCCCACTCCGTTTCATATTTACGATGAAGCCGGCATCCGGGAAAACGCCCGCCGGCTGAAAGCCGCCTTTGCCTGGAACCCCGGCTACCGGGAGTATTTCGCCGTGAAGGCCACTCCCACCCCCGCCATTTTGAAGATTCTGAAGGAGGAGGGCTGCGGCTGTGACTGCTCCTCCAAGACAGAGCTTTTGATGTCCGAGCGCTGCGGCATCACCGGGGAGCACATCATGTTCTCCTCCAACGACACGCCGGATGAGGAGTTCCGTCTGGCCGCCAAGCTGGGCGCCATCATCAACCTGGACGACCTAACGCTGGTGGACGCCCTGGAAAAGGCCGTGGGCAGCATTCCCGAAAAAATTTGCTGCCGCTTCAATCCCGGCGGCATGTTCACCCTGGGCGAGACCCGGGAGGGCTTCCAGGTGATGGACAACCCCGGCGACGCCAAGTACGGCATGACCCGCTCTCAGATCGCCGAGGCTTTCCGGCGGCTGTCCGCCATGGGTGCCCGGGAGTTCGGCATCCACTCCTTCCTGGCCTCCAACACCCTTTCCAATGAGTATTACCCCGCCCTGGCCCGCATTCTGTTCCAGCTGGCCGCGGACCTAAAGGCGGAGACCGGCGTCCACATCTCCTTCATCAACCTCTCCGGCGGCGTGGGCATCCCCTACCGTCCCGAGCAGCCGGCCAACGATATCGCCGTCATCGGCGAGGGCGTCCGCAAGGCCTATGAGGAGATTTTGGTGCCCGCCGGTATGGGAGATGTGGCCCTGTACACGGAGCTGGGCCGGTTCATGCTGGCCCCCTACGGCCACTTGGTCACCCGGGCCATCCACGAAAAGCACATCTACAAGGAATACATCGGCGTGGACGCCTGCGCCTGCAACTTGATGCGCCCCGCCATGTACGGTTCCTACCACCACATCACCGTCATGGGCAAGGAGGACGCTCCCTGCGACCACAAATACGACGTGGTGGGCGGCCTGTGCGAAAATAACGACAAGTTCGCCATAGACCGGATGCTGCCCAAAATCGACATGGGAGACCTGCTGGTCATCCACGACGCCGGCGCCCACGGCCACTCCATGGGCTACAACTACAACGGCAAGCTCCGCTCCGCCGAGCTGCTGCTCCGCCAGGACGGCAGCGTGGAGCTCATCCGAAGGGCGGAGACCGTGGAGGATTACTTCGCTCCCCTGGTGTGGTAAATCCCGACAAAGAACCTCCGGTGCAGTTCATTGAGCCGCGCCGGAGGTTTTTGCTGTCCAATATTTCTTACCGGGTGGGGATGATCTCGATCCAGTAGCCGTCGGGGTCGGAGATGAAGTAAATGCCCATCTTTGGGTTTTCAAAGCAGATGCAGCCCATCTCCTCGTGGCGCTTGTGGGCCGCCTCGTAATCGTCCGCCCGCAGGGCCAGGTGGAACTCGCACTCGCCCAGGTCATACTTCTGGGGGTGGTCCCGCAGCCATGTCAGCTCCAGCCGGAAGTCCGTCTGCCCGTCGCCCAAAAACACGATAACGAAGCTGCCGTCCTCAGCCTCCTTCCGGCGCACCGGCTCCAGTCCCAGGGCATCCTTGTAAAACCGGAGGGACTTGTCCAGGTCGGAAACATTGAAATTAAAATGGTTGAATGTCAGCATATAATCACCTCAGGACCAGTGTAACACAGAGCGGCCCCTGCCGCAAGCGCCTTTCCCCGTCCCGGCTCTCGCCGCCTTACACAAATCCACCGGAAAAGTTTTTTCGCTTTTTTAACAGTTTTCCATTTGACGGAAGCAGTTAGTCGTGATAAACTTTCCGCAGTTAGAAAAGGCTAACTTTTGGAGGGATACATATGACTTTAGATCTGCTGCCTTTGGGGCAGGATGCTGTCATCACCGCCGTAGGCGGCGCCGGTGCGCTGCGCCTGCGGCTGCTGGACATGGGCCTCATCCCCAAGACCACTGTCCGGGTGGAAAAGATCGCCCCCTTGGGCGACCCGATCGAGCTGCGGGTGCGGGGCTACTCCCTTTCCCTGCGGAAGGAGGATGCCCGGAACATCCAGGTGGAGGTGAGGGAAGTATGATCTTCGCCCTGGCCGGCAACCAAAACTGCGGCAAGACCACCCTGTTCAACCAGCTCACCGGCTCTAACCAGCATGTGGGCAATTTTCCCGGCGTCACCGTGGACCAGAAATCCGGTGAGATCCGTGGTCAAAAGGACTGCACCGTGGTGGACCTGCCCGGCATCTACTCCATCCGGCCCTACACGCCGGAGGAGATCGTCACCCGGGATTTCATTTTGAATCAGCGGCCCGACGGCATCATCAACATCGTGGACGCCACCAACATTGAGCGCAACCTGTACTTGACGCTGCAGCTCATGGAGATGCGCATCCCCATGGTGCTGGCGCTGAACATGATGGACGAGGTGTCCGCGGGCGGCGGCACCATCGACATCCAGGGCATGAGCCGTGCCCTTGGCATCCCGGTGGTGCCCATTTCCGCCGCCAAGAACCAGGGTGTGGACGAGCTGGTGAAAATCGCCGTCCTCACGGCAAAAAACCGGGTCTATCCGGCGGTCTACGACTTTTGCACCCCCGGCCCCGTCCACCGCTGTATTCACGCGGTGGTCCACCAGATCGAGGACCACGCCGAGTCCGCCCAACTGCCGGTGCGCTTCGCCGCCACCAAGCTCATTGAGGAGGACGAGGACATCCGCGTCCGGTTGGATCTGGACCAGAACGAACTGGAGCTCATTGAGCACAGCGTCCAGGAGATGGAGTCCGAGTGCGGCATGGACCGCAACGCCGCCCTGGCGGACATGCGCTATACCTTTATCGAACGTGTCTGCGCCAAAACGGTGGTCAAGTGCCGGGAATCCAAGGAGCGGGCCCGCAGCGAGGCCATCGACCGGGTGGTCACCGACAAGTACCTGGCCCTGCCGTTGTTTTTCGGCATCATGCTGGGCATTTTCTATCTGACCTTCAACGTCATCGGCGCCTTTTTGTCGGACCTGCTGGCCGCCGGCATCGACTCCCTCACCTCCATCGTTGACGCAGCGCTGACAGCCTACGGCCTGAATCCGGTGGTCCAGAGCCTGGTCATCGACGGCGTGTTCGCCGGCGTGGGCAGCGTGCTGAGCTTCCTGCCCATCATCGTGGTGCTGTTCTTCTTCCTGTCCATTCTGGAGGACACCGGCTACATGGCCCGGGTGGCCTTCGTCATGGACCAGCTGCTGCGGAAAATGGGCCTGTCCGGCCGCAGCATCGTGCCCATGCTCATCGGCTTTGGCTGCTCCGTGCCCGCCATCATGGCTACCCGGACACTGGCCTCGGAGCGGGACCGCCGCATGACCATTCTGCTGACGCCCTTCATGAGCTGCTCCGCCAAGATCCCCATTTACAGCGTGTTCGCCGCCGCCTTCTTCCCCCAGTACGCGGCGCTGGTGATGATCGCGCTGTATGTCCTGGGCATCGTGGTGGGCATCGCCGCCGCCAAGCTGCTGGGCGCCACTGCCTTCAAGGGCAACCCCGTCCCCTTCGTCATGGAGCTGCCCAACTACCGTTTCCCCTCCGCCAAGAGTGTGGGGCAGCTTTGCTGGGACAAGGCCAAGGACTTTTTGACCCGGGCTTTCACCATCATCTTCGTGGCCACCATCCTCGTCTGGTTCCTCCAGACCTTTGACACCCGGCTGAACCTGGTGGCAGACAGCGCCGACAGCCTGCTGGCCACCGTGGGCGTTTGGATCGCGCCGCTGTTCAAGCCCCTGGGCTTTGGCGACTGGCGGGTATCTACCGCCCTTATCACCGGCTTTATCGCCAAGGAATCCGTCATCTCCACCCTGGGCATCCTCACCGGCGCCGGCACCGATGTGACCGTGGCCGCCCTGGGCAACCTCTTCTCCCCCATCACCGCTGTCAGCTTCCTGGTGTTCACCCTGCTGTACACTCCCTGCGTGGCCGCCATCTCCGCGGTAAAGCGGGAGCTGGGCTCCGGCTGGAAAGCCGCCGGCGTGGCTCTCAGCCAGTGCGCCGTAGCCTGGGCGGTCGCCTTCCTGGTGTACCGCGCCGCATTGCTGATGGTATAAGGAGGGGCGTATGGAGCTTTTGATCCTGGCCGGTCTCGGCGTCTGGCTGGCGCTTGCCCTGCGGTCCTGCTTTCGCCGCAGGGGCGGCTGCGGCGGGTGCTGCGGCGGGTGCTGCGGCGGCTGCAAAAAACGGAACAGATAAGGACAACCCCGGACGGAGAACCCGTCCGGGGTCGTTTTTACCGCACCGCGCTTTTACGGATACGCTCCAGCGCCTTTTCCACCGCCGGCACCTTCAGCACCACCACGGTGACGAGGCCCTCCGCCAGCAGGTAGCTGTAATTGTAAATGATGGGATACAGCGCCGCCAAGCTCTGGGGGAAGTTCTCCGGCATGTAGTCCATCCAGTACAAATACCCGCCCAGGGAATGGAAAAAGCCCCGGACCAGCACCGCCGTGATGTAACCCGCCAGCAGGCCGTTTTTCCCCTTGTTCCGGAACAGGCCCGCCAGGCCCAGAGCCGCGAAGGCCAGCACATAGTCGCAGCATACCTGGAACACGCTGAGCACATAGGGCTCCTGCAAAAATTGCAGCAGGCCGTAGGCAAAGCCCACCAGGATGCCGGTCTGGACACCGTACCAGTTGGCCACCAGCACGATGAACAGCATGCTCATCAAGGTGACGGAGCCGCCGTAGGGCAGCTTGAACAGCTTGATAAAGCTGGTCACATACGCCAGCGCCACCGCCATGGCGCAGTAAGCCAGCTGCCGGGGAGCAAAGCCCCGCTCCTTTCCGCCCCGGTCTGCCAGGGCCAGACCCGCCCCAAGGCACACCACCATCGCCAAAATACTCACCACATAACCGGCGGTGGTCAGACCGCCCTCTCCATTGACCAGCCAACTCATCATTGTTCATTCCTCCTCGTTTTTGTTTTGATCGTGCGTATAGTTTGCCCTGAAGTGTAAAACCGCCCTCCCGGCATGCCGGGAGGGCGGTTCGGTATTCTATGGAATGACCATATCATGACGGCTCCCTACGTTGGCATTGTCCACCTCAGGTACAAGGGTCGAAGTTCCGTAACTTCCTCTCAGCCTGTATAACAAGCTCCCCAGCTCACGATCTATTCAGTTGACTGAAAACAGCATATCATGCTTTTCGCCGGGATGCAAGCCCTTTTCACGGCTCAGCCGCCTCCAGCGTCCGCTCCACAGTCCGCAGCGCCTCCACCGGCGTCATGGCGCGCTCCTCCACTGCCCGGCACAGATCCTCATACACCAGCCGCCGGGAGCCGGCCAGAGCCACGGCACGGTCCAGCACATGGCCGGAAAAGCCCATTCGCTCCAATTTTCGGATCTGTCCCGTGACGTTCACCGCCTCACCGCCTCTCTCCTTTCAGCATACCCAGCCAAAAGAAGAGGCACAAGCGTTTTTTCGTTAAAAGTCCGTAAAATCTTCTGTGACGATGGGCAGGTCCACAATGTCCAGCCCCCGTCCCATGGCGTACTCCACCGTGTACCGGGTGCCGCCGGCGGAGCCGTCAAAGGCGGCGATCAGCAGGGATGCGTGGTCCACCATATAGCGGTCCCGCCGCTGCATGCAGGCGGAGGTATACCGCTGGGAGACCAGGGTCTCGAAATCGCAGGCCGCCACCAACTGCGCATACCGCTGCCGCTGGCCGGCAGGCCACTTGTCCGCCTGGCTGGGGCAGGGGATGGCGGCCTCCACCGTCACGTCGGGATGACGCTCCCGCAGGGCCAAAACACATTCGCAGAAGTACAGGTCGCAGCCCATGGCCATGCCACAGAGGAAATGGCGGTAGCCCTCCTCATAGGCAGCCTCCACCGCGTCCATCATCCGCCGCTTCAGCGCCAGACAGCGGGCATCCGCCTCATTGTATTTCCAGGGTAGCTTGCCCGGCCGATGGCCGGTGAAGCAGCAGGATTCCTGCCGGGCCCTCATGGCACCGCCTCCTTTCCGGAATCGTATTGCTCTCAGTATAGAACATCTGTTTGCTTTTGTAAAGAGAGGATATTTGAAAATTGGGGTTGCATTTTTCATCATCCTGCCGTATACTATCCCACAGAAAGCAACTGAATACTTTGTCTTCAGGGCGGGGTGTGATTCCCCACTGGCGGTAAAGTCCGCGACCGGATATCGCAAGATATCCGCTGACCCGGTGCAACTCCGGGACCAACAGTATAGTCTGGATGGAAGAAGATGAGTGCGGCAGGGCCGCGCATGTTTTGCATGCGCTTCTTTGTTGTTTGTTCACCTTGGAGAAGTCAAAGCGTCCAGGGTGTTTTCAAACGAACAAAGGAGTGTATTTTTTATGTCCAATTCCAATGCCAACGCCGTTCCCGCCACCGCCAGCCGCAGCCGTACCCACAAGCTGACAGTCACCGCCATGCTGTCCGCCGTAGCCTTTGTGCTGATGTTCATTGAGTTCCCCATTCCCGCCCTGATCCCTTCCTTCGTGAAAATGGACATCTCCGACCTGCCGGAGCTGCTGGCCGCCTTCTCTCTGGGCCCTGTGTACGGCGTGGCCGTCACCCTTTTGAAGAACCTGCTGCACATTCTGTTCAAGGGCACCTCCTCCGCCTATGTGGGTGAGCTTTGCAACTTCCTGCTGGGCTCCGTGTTCTGCCTGGCCGCCGGCTTCATCTACCAGCTGAAAAAGAGCCGCAAAAGCGCTTTGCTGGGCTCCCTGGTGGGCGCCGCGTTGATGGCGGTGGTCTCCGTGCCGCTGAACTACTTCGTGGTTTATCCCGCTTACGTGGTGTGCTACGGCCTGCCGCTGGACGCCATCATCGGCATGTACCAGGCCATTCTCCCCTCCGCCGACAGCCTCATCAAATGTCTGACCATCTTCAATATGCCCTTCACTTTCTGCAAGGGCATGCTGGACGTGCTGCTGTGCTTCCTGATCTACAAGCCCCTGTCTCCCCTGCTGCACAAGTGAGCATATTTTCCAAAGGCGGCGTGCGAAAGCACGCCGCCTTTGCTCTTCCCAAAGCCGAACAGATGTGCTATCATGGAAGCAGAAAGGAGGGCGGCGCCATGGACCGTATCATTCTCCACTGCGACCTCAACTGTTTTTACGCCTCCGTGGAGCTGCTGAGCCACCCGGACCTGCGGGACATCCCCACGGCCGTCTGCGGAGATCCCGCCTCCCGCCACGGCATCATTCTGGCCAAAAATGAGCCTGCCAAGCGCTGCGGCGTCCAAACGGCGGAGACCATCTGGCAGGCCAAAAAGAAATGCCCCGCCCTGGTGCTGCTGCCGCCCCACCACGAGTTGTACCGGGAGTACTCCCGGAAGGTCAACGCCATCTACGAGGAATACACAGACCTTGTGGAGCCCTTCGGCATCGACGAGAGCTGGCTGGACATCACTGGCTCATTGCACCTGTTCGGCGGGGACGCCAAGACCCTGGCGGATGCCCTGCGCCAGCGGATAAAACAGGAGCTGGGACTGACGCTGTCCGTGGGCGTCAGCTTCAACAAGGTGTTTGCCAAGCTGGGCAGTGACTACAAAAAGCCAGACGCCACCACCGTTATTTCCCAGGAAAACTGGAAAGAGCTGGTGTGGCCCCTGCCGGTGGGGGACCTGCTGTTTGTAGGCGCCGCAGCCCGGAAGCTGCTGCGGCAGTACGGCGTGGAGACCATCGGCCAGCTGGCGGCCTGCCGGGTGGAGATGCTGGAGACCGTCATGGGCAAGCTGGGCGTCCAGCTGCACGAATACGCCAATGGCCTGGACCGGGAGCCGGTCCGCTCCCGGTACGCGGCGGAGCCGGTGAAATCCGTGGGCAACGGCACCACCTTCTCCAAAAACCTCACCACGCAGGGGCAGGTGAAAGGCGGCATCGCCATACTGGCGGACTCCGTGGCCACCCGGCTGCGGCAGTACGGCCTGTACGCCGGCGGTGTCCAGGTGACGATCCGGGACCCGGAGTTCCACGACCGCTCCCGGCAGACCCAGCTGTCCACCCCCACCCACCTCATCCGGGACATCACCCAGGCCGCCATGGACTTGACGGCGCTTTTGTGGAAGCCCCCCACTCCCATCCGGGCTTTGACTGTCACGGCCATCCACCTGGTCCGGGAGGGAGAGGCCTACGAGCAGGTGGACCTGTTCGATGCCGCTGCCGCTCCCCAAAAGGAACGGCAGGAAAAGCTGGAGGCCGCCATGGACCGCATCCGGGGCAAATACGGCGCAGGCGCCATCTCCTTCGGCGCCGCCCATACCGAAAAAGAGGAGGACCCCCTTCCATGACCAAGCAAGAGGAAAAACAGCGGCTGCGCCGGACCATGCGGGCCTTGGAACGCCAGCTGTCGGACAAATACAAAGCTGCCAGCAGCCGCTCCATCTGCGCCCACCTGTTAGCCATGCCGGAATACCAGGCTGCTTCGGCGGTGTTCTGCTTCGTTGGCACCGACCATGAGATCGACACCCGCCCCATCCTGGCCCACGCCCTGGCCGCCGGGAAGCGCCTCAGCGTCCCCCGGTGCACCGGCCCCGGCATCATGGAGCTGCGGCAGCTCCGCTCTTTGGAGGAGCTGTCTCCCGGCGCCTACGGCATCCCGGAGCCGCCGGAGTCCGCGCCGGTGATGAATCCGGACGATGTGGACCTGGCCATTCTCCCCTGCCTCACCTGCAGCCACCTGGGTCAGCGGCTGGGACAGGGCGGCGGCTACTATGACCGCTTTCTTTCCAATTACCGGGGCGGAACGGTGCTGCTGTGCCGGGAAAAGCTCATCCGGGAGGAGATCCCCCTGGAGCCCCACGACTATCCCATCCCCTGGGTACTGACGGAAACTGGCCTGTACGAGGACGGCACCCCGGCAAGGCTGGGCTAATACCTGCCATTAGCAGGTTCTGCTTGTCAGTGGGCAAAAAATCACATACAATAGAGACCATCTATTCAACATCAAAGGAAGATATTCCCATGGTGCAGAAAAACATGGACTTCATTTCCCAATACGACCCCGAGGTGGGCGCTTCCATTCGGGAGGAATTTGCCCGCGAGCGCCGCAACATTGAGCTCATCGCTTCCGAAAACATCGTCAGTCCCGCCGTCATGCTGGCCATGGGCACCTGCCTGACCAACAAGTACGCCGAGGGGTATCCCGGCAAGCGCTATTACGGCGGCTGCTACGCCGTGGACGTAACGGAGGAGATCGCCCGGAAGCGGGCCTGCCAGCTGTTCGGCTGCAATTATGCCAACGTCCAGCCCCACTCCGGCGCCAATGCCAACCTGGCGGTGTTCTTTGCCCTCCTGCAGCCCGGCGACACGGTGCTGGGCATGAACCTGGCCCACGGTGGCCATCTCAGCCACGGCAGCCCAGTGAATATCTCCGGCAAGTACTTCCACGTAGTTCCTTACGGCCTGGACGACGAGACGGAACTGATCGATTATGACAAGCTGCTGGACGTTGCCAAGGCGTGCAAACCCAAGCTCATCGTGGCCGGTGCCTCCGCCTATCCCCGCGTCATCGACTTCGCCAAATTCCGGGAAGTGGCCGACGCCGTGGGCGCCTATCTGATGGTGGACATGGCCCACATTGCCGGATTGGTGGCCGCCGGTGTCCACCCCTCGCCCATTCCCTATGCCGACGTGGTGACCACCACCACCCACAAGACCCTTCGGGGCCCCCGGGGCGGCTTGATCCTCTGCAACGACGAGGCCATCTACAAGAAGATCAACTCCGCCGTGTTCCCGGGAACCCAGGGCGGTCCGCTGGAGCATATCATTGCCGCGAAAGCCGTGTGCTTCGGCGAGGCGCTGAAGCCGGAATTCAAAGCCTATGCCCAGCAGATCGTGAAAAACGCCAAGGTCCTGGCGGATGAGCTGGTGAAAAACGGTTTCCGACTGGTGTCCGGCGGCACGGATAACCATCTGATGCTGGTGGACGTGCGGAATTTCCACATCACCGGCAAGGAGTTCGAGCACCGGCTGGACGAGGTCCAGATCACCGTCAACAAAAACGCCATCCCCAACGACCCGGAAAAGCCCTTCGTCACCAGCGGCATCCGGGTGGGCACTCCCGCCGTCACCTCCCGGGGCTTCAAGGAGCCGGAGATGGTGCAGATCGCCCGGTGGATGAAGCTCATCGCGGAGGATTTCGGCGCCAATGCCGAACAGGTGCGCGCAGAAGTCAACGCCCTGTGCCAGCAGTTCCCCATCTACGAATAAAGATAAGGAGGCATGGAAAACCATGCCTCCTTCTTTTAAATGCCCCATCCAAAGCCCAGCCAGAGAATATTCCGCAGCACACAGTTCCCCAGAAAGAGCGCCGCCAGCATCCCCGGCCACCTGGAGTCATAATGCAGCACCCAGCCCTGCCTGCCCCGCAGCCTCCAGACGGTTTGACTGACCAGATACACAGCCGCCAGGATGGCGGTCACCACCGCAGGGGCGTGGTAATACAGCGCCCGCAGAACATGTCCGTGAGCCAGCGCCAACACCGCCCGGGTCCCGCCGCAGCCGGGGCAATATATACGCCAGTGCTCCCAGACCCAGCAGCGGCTGATGGTAGGAGCCCCCAGGGCATATTTCCACAGCAGCGCCCCCACGCCCAATGCCGTCAATGTCACCCAAACGGCGGGATACACCTCACGGTCCGTCACCTGCTTGTTCATAACCCCTCCGCATAGAAAAAGCCGCGCTTTGCGCGGCTTTTTTATCTGTGCTTACTTCAGCAGCTTGATCTTGCCCAGCAAGGGGACTTCCTTTTCCTCGCCATTGATGGCGGCGATGCAGCCCATCACCGCGCAGACAAAACAGAAAATACCCCAGATCCAACCAATACAGGGGATAGCGGCAAACAGGCCCGCCAGCCAGATGACCAGCGCCTGGTTTAAGTGGAACTTTGCACCCTCCCGGTCGCCTGCCACCAGCGCCACCAGCAAACCGATCCAGGTGATATATGCCACGATGCCTGTGGTCTTGGAATCCATCATAATCGTTCCTTCTTTCTCTTTTGCACTGTGCCCAGTGTATCACGTCCGGCGGCAAAATACAAGGGCAACAAAAAAGAGCGACAGTCTTGCGACTGTCGCTCAGTGTTGGCGCTACCTATCTTCCCAGGCCGTCACCAGCCAAGTATTGTGGGCAGAAACGAGCTTAACTACCGTGTTCGGAATGGGAACGGGTGGACCCTCGTCCTAATCAGCACCAACTGCGTTATCCGTGTTACC
>NZ_JBQKKR010000021.1:0-27448 GCF_052116665.1 Dysosmobacter sp. Sow4_B12
GCCGGAGTTGGTGGTATCCTTCAGCAGAACGTCATGCGCGCCGCCGCACCCCACGGGACACATCCCGCGGGGACCCCGCATAGGACGCAAATGTCCGGGCGGAGCCCGTCCATTTCAAGGTTTTGCCGGAGCAAAACGCTTGTACGCGCGGATGCACGGGCCGTGGAAGGCGGAGCCGGCGTCAGAGAGATACTCAGCTGCGGCTGCCGGAGTTGGTGGTATCCTTCAGCAGAACGTCATGCGCGCCGCCGCACCCCACGGGACACATCCCGCGGGGACCCCGCATAGGACGCAAATGTCCGGGCGGAGCCCGTCCGTTTCAAGGTTTTGCCGGAGCAAAACGCTTGTACGCGCGGATGCGCGGGCCGTGGAAGGCGGAGCCGGCGTCAGAGAGATACTCAGCTGCGGCTGCCGGAGTTGGTGGTATCCTTCAGCAGAACGTCATGCGCGCCGCCTTCCACGATGGAGACGGAGGACACCAGGGTAAGCTTGGCCTTCTCCCGCAGCTCGGGGATGGTCAAGGCACCGCAGTTGCACATGGTGGAGCGGACCTTGGCCAGGGTAGTGGCCATGCCGTCAGACAGAGCGCCGGCATAGGGAACATAGGAGTCCACGCCCTCCTCAAAGCTCAGCTTTGCGGCACCGCCCAGGTCGTAGCGCTGCCAGTTACGGGCACGGGCGCTGCCCTCGCCCCAGTATTCCTTCATATAGCTGCCGCCGATGAGGACCTTGCTGGTGGGGGACTCGTCGAACCGGGAGAAGTAGCGGCCCAGCATGCAGAAGTCCGCGCCCATGGCCAGGGCCAGGGTGATGTGGTAATCCTGGACGATGCCGCCGTCGGCGCAGATGGGCACGTAAACGCCGGTCTCCTCGAAGTACTTATCCCGCTCCTGGGCCACGTCGATAACGGCGGTGGCCTGGCCGCGGCCAATGCCCTTGGTCTCGCGGGTGATGCAGATGGAGCCGCCGCCGATACCGATCTTCACGAAGTCGGCGCCGGCGTCCGCCAGGAAGCGGAAGCCCTCGCCGTCCACCACGTTGCCGGCACCCACCTTCACGGTGTCGCCGTAGCGGTCCCGGATCCACTTCAGGGTGCGGGCCTGCCACTCGGAATAGCCCTCGGAGGAGTCGATGACCAGCACGTCCACGCCGGCCTCCACCAGAGCGGGGACCCGCTCGGCATAGTCCCGGGTGTTGATACCGGCGCCCACCACGTAGCGCTTCTGGGAGTCCAGCAGCTCCAGGGGGTTGCCCTTGTGGGAGTCATAGTCCTTGCGGAACACGAAGCTCACCAGATGGCCGTCCTCGGAGACGATGGGCAGGGCGTTGAGCTTGTGGTCCCAGATGATGTCGTTGGCCACTTTCAAGCTGGTGCCCTCGGGAGCGGAGATGACCTTCTCCACAGGGGTCATGAACTGGCTGACGGGGGTGGAGGGGTCCATGCGGCTGACCCGGTAATCCCGGCTGGTGACCAGACCCAGTAGCTTGCCGGTGCCGGTACCGTCGTCAGTGACAGCCATGGTGGAATGGCCGGTGCGCTCCTTCAGAGCCAACACGTCCGCCAGGGTGTCGCCCAGGCGCAGGTTGGAGTCGCTGGACACGAAGCCGGCCTTGTAATTTTTGACCTTGCGGACCATTTCAGCCTGCTGGTCAATGGGCTGGGAGACATAGATGAAGGCGATGCCGCCCTCCTTGGCCAGGGCAATGCCCATCTTCTCGCCGGAGACAGACTGCATGACGGCGGAGACCATGGGAACATTCATGGTCAAGGGGCACTCCTCGCCCTTTTTGAACTTCACCACCGGCGTCTTGAGAGAGACGTTGGCGGGGATGCACTCGGAGGAGGAGTAGCCGGGAACCAACAGATATTCACTGAAGGTATGAGAAGGTTCCTTGAAAAAATACGCCATTGGGGCCACCTCATTTCAAAGTATTCTGAAAGTATTTTTACTATGTTATCACAAATATGCGGAAAAGCAACTTAAATTGAGAAATAATCCTTGGCGGCCTCGAACAGGTGCAGGTCGTAGTCACCGGGGACGTTGCGGTACAGGCCGGGACCCACCCGCTCGGCGTGGCCCATCTTGCCGAAAATGCGGCCGTCGGGAGAGGTGATGCCCTCCACGGCCCAGACGGAGCCATTGGGGTTGAAGTCCACGTCCATGGTGGAGACGCCGTTCAAATCTACATACTGGGTGGCGATCTGACCGTTTTCCGCCAGCTTGCGCAGCAGCTCCTCCTGGCAGAGGAAGCGGCCTTCACCGTGGGAGATGGGCACGTTCACGATGTCGCCCACCTGCATTTTTGCCAGCCACGGAGAGCGGTTGGAGGCGATGCGGGTACGGACGATCTTGGACTGGTGGCGGCCGATGACGTTGAAGCTCAAGGTGGGGCAGGCGTCGTCGGTGTCAATGATCTCACCGAAGGGCACCAATCCCAGCTTGATAAGCGCTTGGAAGCCGTTGCAGATACCCAGCATCAAGCCGTCCCGGTTTTTCAGCAGTTCATGGGTGGCGTCCTTCACGGCGGGGTTGCGGAAGAAGGCGGTGATGAATTTGCCGGAGCCGTCGGGCTCGTCGCCGCCGGAGAAGCCGCCGGGTACGAAGATGATCTGGCTCTGGCGGGCGGCCTGGGCAAAGCGGGCAGCGGATTCCGTGACGCCGGCGGCGGACTGGTTGTTCACCACCAGGATCTCCGGCTCAAGGCCCGCCCGCAGCACGGCCCGGGCGCTGTCATACTCGCAGTTGGTGCCGGGGAACACGGGGATGAGGACCTTGGGACGGACCGCACCTACCTTGGGAGCCACACGGCTGAAAGCGGGGGCCTCCAGCACAGGAACGGGGCTGTTGTCCATGGGAGTGCGGTTGGGGTACACATCCTCCAGCACACCCTCGTTGAGGGCCAGCAGCTCGTCGATGGAGGCACTGTCGCCGCCAATGACAACAGTGGGCTCCGCTGTGGTGACGCCCATCTTTCGGGCACCGCTTACCTCCTCCGCCAGCTCTGCCACGATGGCGCCGGGGCAGGCGGTGAACCAGGGAGCGTCCGCGTCCGCGGCGGCGGTGAAGCCCACGCGGTTGCCGAAGGACATGTTCATGACAGCTTCCGCCGCGCCGTTTTCCACGGCCCAGGCGGCTTTTACCTTGCCCTGGGCGCACAGGTCATGGAAGCGGTCCCAATCGGCAGGCCCATGAAACAGATAGACAGGATGGCCAGCTTCCTTGAACTCGGGAGAGAGCACTTCGGAAGCCACGGCCGGGGCGATGGCGAAGGAGATCAAAGTGGGGGGAACATCCATATCCAGGAAGGAGCCGGACATGGAGTCCTTGCCGCCGATGGCGGCCAGCTCCAGATCCAACTGGGCGTCCAAAGCACCCAGCAGGGCGGCAAAGGGCTTGCCCCAGCGCTGGGGTTCCTCCCGGAGCTTTTCAAAATACTCCTGGAAGGTGAGATATGCCTGGTGGAAGTCACAGCCGGAGGCCGCAAGCTTCGCAACGGAGGTAATGACAGAGTGGTAGGCTCCGGTGTAGGGGTCCGCGCTCATCTCCTCGGGATCATATCCCCAGGCCATCACGGAGCAGGTGTCCGTCTCCTGGCCGGGCAGGACAGGCAGCAAGGCGGCCATGGCTTGGGTGGGGGTGCGCTGCTGCTTGCCGCCGAAGGGCATGAGGACGGAGCCGGCGCCGATGGTGGAGTCGAACCGCTCGGAAAGGCCACGGCGGGAGGCGGACTTCAAACTGGCGGCCATGGTCCGCAGGTCCGTGTCCTTCTCGCCGGTGCGGCGGCTGATTTCCGGCACACGGACAGAGGCATGCTTGTCGGCGCCGTTGGTGTCCAGGAAGGCGCGGCTCAAGTCCACGATGGTGACGCCGTTCCACTTCATGACCATGCGGGGGCTCTCGGTGACCACAGCCACTTGATAGGCCTCCAGGTTTTCCTTTTCCGCGGCGGCGATGAAGGCGGCGGCATTCTCCGGGGCCACCACCACGGCCATGCGCTCCTGGGATTCGGAGATGGCAAGCTCCGTGCCGTCCAGACCCTCGTATTTCTTCCGGACAGCGTCCAGATCGATCTCCAGACCGTCGGCCAGCTCGCCGATAGCGACGCTGACGCCGCCGGCGCCGAAGTCGTTGCAGCGCTTGATGAGGCGGGTGACATTGCCGTCCCGGAACAGGCGCTGGATCTTGCGCTCCTCGGGGGCGTTGCCCTTCTGGACCTCGGAGGCCATGGTGGTTAGGGACTTGCGGTTGTGGCTCTTGGAGGAGCCGGTGGCGCCGCCAATGCCGTCCCGGCCGGTGCGGCCGCCCAGCAGGATGACCACATCTCCGGGAGCGGGACGCTCACGGACCACGTTTTCCGCGGGGGCGGCGCCCACCACGGCGCCCACCTCCAAGTGCTTGGCAACGTACCCGGGATGGTAGACCTCGCTGACCTGGCCGGTGGCAAGGCCGATCTGGTTGCCGTAGGAGGAGTAGCCGGCGGCGGCCGTCTGGGCAAGCTTCCGCTGGGGAAGCTTGCCGGGGATGGTGTCCGCCACGGGAACACGGGGATCGCCGCAGCCGGTGAGACGCATGGCCTGGTACACATAGGCACGGCCGGACAGGGGGTCCCGGATGCAGCCGCCGATGCAGGTGGCGGCGCCTCCGAAAGGCTCGATCTCCGTGGGATGGTTGTGGGTCTCATTCTTGAACATCAGCAGCCAGTCCTGGGCCTCGCCGTCCACCGTGGCGGTGACGTGGATGGAGCAGGCGTTGATCTCCTCGCTCTGGTCGATATTTGCGAGCAAGCCCCGCTTTTTCAAGACCTTGGCCCCGATAGTGGCCATATCCATCAATGTCTGGGGACGGACAGAGGCCTTTTCCTCACCGTAGACCTCCACCCGGGCGTCCAGATACCGCCGGTAGGCGGCGGCTACCTTTTCGTCCAGCAGCTCCACGGAGTCGATGTGGGTGGAGAAGGTGGTGTGGCGGCAGTGGTCGGACCAGTAGGTGTCCACCACCCGGACCTCGGTGATGGTGGGGTCTCGGTGCTCATCGTCCCGGAAATGGGCCTGCAGGAACTTCAAATCGTCCAGGTCCATAGCGAGGCCCAGCTTGTCCAGCAGGGCGGAAAGGCCGGATTCATCCAGGGCGGTGAAGCCGGTAATAGTCTCCACGGAGGTGGGGATGTCATACTCCATTTTCAGGGTTTCCACCGGCTCCAGGTCCGCCTCCCGGGCCTCCACGGGGTTGATGACGTAGTGCTTGATCTTGTCCACGTCGGCGGGAGTCAGATCGCCGGAGAGCAGATAGACCCTGGCAGTGCGGACAGCGGGGCGGTCACCCTGGGTCATCAGCTGGATGCACTGGCTGGCGGAGTCCGCCCGCTGGTCGAACTGGCCGGGCAGGTACTCCACGGCGAAGGCAATGCCATCCTCGGCGGGCAGGGCGGCGGTGGCGTAATCCACCTGGGGCTCGGAAAACACTGTCTGCACGGCCCGCTGGAAGGTTTCCTCGTCCAGGCCCTCCACGTCATAGCGGTTCAGCAGCCGCAGCCCCGTCAGAGCGGAGATGCCCAGCAGGGACCGCAGCTCGTTCAAAAGACCGGCGGCCTCCTGGCGCAGAGCCGGCTTCTTTTCTACATAGATACGTCGTACCATGGTTATCCCTCCATCGCGGCCAGCGCCCGCCGGCCGATGTCATGGCGCATGTATTTGCCGTCAAACTCCACCGTCTCCGCGGCGGCGTAGGCATCCGCCAGCGCCTCTTTCAGCGTGGGGGCCGTGGCGGTGACGCCCAGGACCCGGCCGCCGCTGGTGACCAGCCGCCCGTCCTCCGTCAGCTTGTCGCCGGCGTGATAGATGGTGACGTTGGCGGGAGTGTGCTCCGGCAGGGTCATGACCTTGCCCTTTTCATAGTGGCTGGGATAGCCGCCGGAGGCCAGAATGACGCAGGCGGCGGCACCGCTGTGCCACTCCACGTCCAGGTCCGCCAGCGTTTCGTTTTCCACAGCCTGCATGACCGTCAGCAGGTCGGTCTTCAGAAGGGGCAGTACCACCTGGGTCTCCGGGTCGCCGAAGCGGCAGTTGTACTCAATGACCTTGGGGCCCTTGGGGGTCAGCATGAGGCCGAAATACAAGCAGCCCTTGAAGGGACAGCCTTCGGCCCGCATGGCCGCCAGAGTAGGCAGGAAGATGGTGTCCATGCACACCTGGGCCGCCTCGGCGGTGTAGCAGGGGTTGGGAGCCACAGTGCCCATGCCGCCGGTGTTGAGGCCGGTGTCGCCGTCGCCGGCACGCTTGTGGTCCATGGAGGACACCATGGGCGCGATGGCCGTGCCGTCGGTGAAGGCCAGCACACTGACCTCCGGGCCGGTGAGAAACTCCTCAATGACGATCTCGTTTCCAGAGTCGCCGAAGGCCTTGTCCTCCATGATGGTCTTGACGGCGGCCTCCGCCTCCTCCAGGCTCTGGGGGATGAGGACGCCCTTACCCAGGGCCAGGCCGTCGGCCTTGATGACGATGGGGAAAGAGGCATCCTTCAGATATGCCAGGGCCTTGGCGGGGTCGTCAAACACCTCGTAGGCGGCGGTGGGGATGCCGTACTTTTTCATAAGGTTCTTGGAAAAGACCTTGCTGGCCTCGATGCGGGCGGCTTTGGCATCCGGGCCGAAGCAGGGGATGCCGGCCTCGTGGAGACGGTCCACGCAGCCCAGGGCCAGGGGGTCATCCGGCGCCACCACGGCGAAGTCGATGGCGTGGGACTTGGCGAACTCCACGATGGCGGGGATGTCCTTAGCGCCGATCTCGGGAACGCACACGGCGTCCTGGGCGATGCCGCCGTTGCCCGGCAGGGCGTAAATGGTCTCTACGCTGGGATTTTCTTTCAGCTTTTTGATAATGGCGTGCTCACGGCCACCGCCGCCGACGACCAGAAGATTCATATTGTGCAGGTCCTCCTCGCAAAGAATTTGCCGAAGACAATTCGTATTTCAATTATTTTTGCCGCGGCGTGTACGCGGCAAAAATACCCCGACCTGTGCGCCCTTGGGCGCACGAACCAGTGACCGGCGTCACTGGCGGTAGGGGAGATCGAGGGGGAGCCTGCTCCCCCTCGAAGAAGGTTTAGTGGTGGAATAAACGCATGCCGGTGAAGCACATGGTGATGCCGTATTTGTTGGCAGTGGCGATGACGTGGTCATCCCGGATGGAGCCGCCGGGTTCGGCGATGTACTGCACGCCGGACTTGCGGGCACGCTCCACATTGTCGCCGAAGGGGAAGAAAGCGTCAGAGCCAACAGTCACGCCGGACTGGGTGGCGATCCAGGCTTTCTTTTCCTCGGCGGTCAGCACCTCGGGGCGTACCTTGAAGGTATTCTGCCACACGCCGTCTGCCAGGATGTCCTCGTACTCGTCGGAGGTGTAGATGTCGATGGCGTTGTCCCGGTCGGGGCGGCGGATGTTATCCACGAACTGCAGGCCCAAAACCTTGGGATGCTGGCGCAGGTACCAGTTGTCCGCCTTCTGACCCGCCAGACGGGTGCAGTGGATGCGGCTCTGCTGGCCGGCGCCCACGCCGATGGCCTGGCCGTCCTTCACGTAGCACACGGAGTTGGACTGGGTGTATTTCAATGTAATGAGGGAGACGATCATGTCGATCTTGGCCTGCTGGGGCAGGTCGTGATTCTCCGTGACGATGTTGCCCAGCAGTTCCTCGTCGATCTTAAAGTTGTTGCGGCCCTGCTGGAAGGTGATGCCGAATACGTCCTTGTACTCCTGGGGAGCGGGGACATAATCGGGGTCGATTTGGACGACGTTGTAGCCGCCCTTCTTCTTGGTTTTCAGAATGGCCAGGGCCTCCTCGGTGTAGCCGGGGGCAATGACGCCGTCGGACACCTCGGCCTTGAGGTAGTTGGCGGTGGCGGCGTCGCACACATCGGAAAGAGCGGCCCAGTCACCGTAGGAGCACAGGCGGTCAGCGCCCCGGGCACGGATATAGGCGCAGGCGATGGGGCTGAGTTCGGCGTCCTCGTCCACAAAATAAATTTTCTTGTCCACGTCGCTCAGAGGCAGGCCCACGGCGGCGCCGGCGGGGGAGACGTGCTTGAAGGAGGCGGCGGAGGGCAGGCCGGTGGCGGCTTTCAGCTCCTTGACCAGCTGCCAGGAGTTGAAGGCGTCCAGGAAGTTGATGTAGCCGGGCTTGCCGTTGAGCACGGTGATGGGCAGGTCAGAGCCGTCCTTCATAAAAATACGGGAGGGCTTTTGGTTGGGGTTGCAGCCGTATTTCAGTTCCAGTTCGTTCATAAAACGTTCCTCAGCTTTCTGAAATTTGTTCACATAACATCTCGGCGGCCTGGGGCAGCAGCACCCACTCCGCCTGCTCCATGACCCGGCACTGGAGAGTTTCCGCTGTGTCGCCGGGCAGGATGTCCACGGCCTTCTGCAGCAGGATACGGCCGCCGTCGGGGATCTCATTCACAAGATGCACGGTGGCGCCGGTGACCTTCACACCCTTGGCAAGAGCGGCCTCGTGGACCTTCAAGCCATACATTCCCTTGCCGCAGAAGGAGGGAATGAGGGAGGGGTGCACGTTGAGGATGCGGTCCGGCCACTGGCGGACGAAGCTCTCGGACAAAATAGAGAGGAAGCCCGCCAGGATGATGACGTCGATTTTATATTCCGCCAGCTTCAAAGAGAGGGTGGTCTCAAAGGCCTCCTGGCTCATCTGCTTTCTGGGGATGGCGACGCCGGGCACGCCGTGATTGGCGGCCCGGGTCAGCGCGTACGCCGTTTCGTTGCTGGCGCAGACCAAAACGATTTGCCCGTGGGGGATGCGGCCTTCCTCCTGGGCCTTCAGCAGGGCTTCCAGGTTGGTGCCGCCGCCGGAGACCAGCACGGCGATATTGGCTTTTTTCAGCATAGGCTCACCCGCTCGTCGCCTTCCACGATCTCGCCGATGACGTAGGCGCCGCAGTCCAGAGCGGCCACGGCCCGGTCAGCGTCCTCCTTGGGCACGATGACAGTCATGCCCACGCCCATGTTATAGGTGTTGAACATGTCGTGCTCGGAGATGCCGCCCATACGCTGCAGCATGGAGAAGATGGGAGGCGTCTGGATGGCGGAGCGGTCGATCTTGGCGGTGAGGCCATCGGGCAGGCAGCGGGGAATGTTCTCAAAGAAGCCGCCGCCGGTGATGTGGCTGACGCCGCGGACAGCGGCAGCGTCCATGCAGCGCAGGACGGACTTGACATAGATGCGGGTGGGTTCCAGCAGGGCCTCGCCCAGGGTGCGGCCCAGCTCGTCGGAGTACATGTTCAGATTGGCGTGCTCCACGTTGAATACCTTCCGCACCAGGGAGTAGCCGTTGGAGTGGATGCCGGAGGAGGGAAGGGCGATGATGACGTCACCGGCCTTCATGGCGAAGTGGTCCACCACCTTGGCCTTGTCCACCACGCCCACGGAGAAGCCGGCCAGGTCGTAATCGTCGGCGGGCATCATGCCGGGGTGCTCGGCGGTCTCACCGCCGATGAGGGCGCAGCCGGACTGGACGCAGCCCTCCGCCACGCCGGAGACAATGGTGGCCACCTTTTCCGGTTCGTTCTTGCCGATGGCAATGTAATCCAGGAAGAAGAGGGGCTTGGCGCCGCAGCAGATGATGTCGTTGACGCACATGGCCACGCAGTCGATGCCGATGGTGTCATGCTTGTCCAGCAGCTGGGCGATGCGGAGCTTGGTGCCCACGCCGTCGGTGCCGGAGACCAGCACCGGCTCCCGCATGCCGCTCAGGTCGGGAGCGAACAGGCCGCCAAAGCCGCCGATGTCGGACACGACACCGGGGATCATCGTGCGCTCCACATGCTTTTTCATGAGCTTTACGCCCTCATAGCCGGCCTCAATGTTGACGCCGGCCTCACGATAGCTGTCAGAAAAACTACGCATTACGGTTTTTTCCTTTCACTGATCTTACATTCGAAGCGGTCCTTGCCGCCGTCCTGGGGAACAGGGGTGGGATAGCCGCCGCCGAAGCAGGCGGTGCAGAAGCCGCCCTGGGTGTTGTCCGCCAGCTTCACCACGTCCCGCAGACTGAGGTAGCCCAGGGAGTCCACGCCGATGATCTCGGCGATCTCCTCCACGGTGTGGTGGTTGGCGATGAGTTTGTTCTTATCGTCAATGTCTGTGCCGTAGTAACACTCGGAGACAAAGGGCGGCGCGCTGACCCGCATGTGGATCTCCTTGGCGCCGGCTTTGCGCAGGAGTTCGATGGTCCGCCGGCAGGTGGTGCCCCGGACGATGGAATCGTCAATGAGGACCACACGCTTGCCCTCCACAACCGAGCGGATGGGATTGAGCTTGATATTGACCTCGTTTTCCCGCATGGCCTGGGTGGGGGAAATAAAGGTGCGGCCGATGTACTTGTTCTTGATGAAGCCCATGCCGTAGGGGATGCCGGACTGGCGGGCATAGCCCAGGGCGGCGTCCAGGCCGGAGTCCGGCACGCCGATGACGATATCCGCCTGGACGGGATGCTCCAGAGCCAGGAAGGCGCCTGCCCGCTGGCGGGCGATGTGGACGCTGGAGCCGTCAATGACGGAGTCGGGACGGGCAAAGTAGATAAACTCGAACACGCACAGCTTTTTCGGCGCCTTACCGCAGTGGCTGGTGTCGGACTTGACACCGTTTTTGTCCACCACCACGATCTCGCCGGGGAGGATGTCCCGCTCAAACTGGGCGCCGATGGCGTCCAGGGCACAGGATTCCGAGGCGAACACCACACTGCCGTCCTTCAGCTTGCCCATGCACAGGGGCCGGAAGCCGTGGGGGTCCCGGACAGCGATGAGCTTGGAGGGGGAGGAGATCACCAGGGAGTAGGCGCCCACGATTTTTTCCATGGCGGCGGAGACAGCGGCCTCAATGGAGCCGGTCCGCAGCCGCTCCTGGACAATGATGTAGGAGATGACCTCGGAGTCAGTGGTGGTGTGGAAAATGGAGCCCTTGCTCTCCAGCTTCTGGCGCAGCTCGTGGGAGTTGGTGAGGTTGCCGTTATGGGCCAGGGCCATGCGGCCCTTGTAGTGGTTCACCAGAATGGGCTGGACGTTGCGCTTGTTGTCGGAGCCGGTGGTGCCGTAGCGCACATGGCCCACGGCGATATTGCCGCTGCCCAGGGAACAGAGCCGGTCGCGGGGAAATACCTCGCTGACCAGGCCCACATCCCGCCAGGAGGTGAACACACCATCGTCATTCACCACGATGCCGGCGCTCTCCTGGCCCCGGTGCTGCAGGGCGTACAGGGCGTAATAGGCCATGGAGGCCACGTCGGCGGTGGCGTTGGAGTAGATACCGAATACGCCGCATTCCTCATGAATGTGGCGGGGGGAAACGCTGCCGGCCGCTGCCGCCTCCCCGTTGAGACGGCCCGCCGGGGCGGTGCGCTCAGTCCGCATCGTGGTCCAGCAGGCGCTTCATGATCTCGGCGTAAGCGTCCTCCACTCCGCCCATATCCCGGCGGAAACGGTCCTTATCCAGCTTCTCGTGGGTCTTGCTGTCCCACAGGCGGCAGGTGTCGGGGCTGATCTCGTCGGCCAGGACGATCTGGCCGTCGGCGGTCTTGCCAAACTCCAGCTTGAAGTCCACCAGGGTCACGCCGCACTCCGCCCAGAAGGACTTGAGCACCTCGTTGACGGCGAAGGAGTACTTCTTGATGAGGTCGATCTCCTCCCGGGTGGCCAGCTTCAGAGCCAGGGCATGATACTCGTTGAGCAGGGGATCGTGGAGGTCGTCGTTCTTATAGGAGAACTCGATGGTGGGCTGGTCGAAGACGATGCCCTCCTCCACACCGTAGCGGGAGGCGAAATGACCGGCGGAGATGTTGCGGATGATGACCTCCAAAGGCACGATAGAGACCTTCTTCACCAGGGTCTCGCGCGCAGAGAGCTCCTGGACGAAATGGGTGGGGATGCCGGCCTTTTCCATCTTGGCCATCAGACGGTTGGTCATCTGGTTGTTGATGACGCCCTTGCCCACGATGGTGCCCTTCTTCAAACCGTCCAGAGCGGTGGCGTCGTCCTTATAATCCACGATGACCAGGTTGGGATCGTCGGTGGCATAGACCTTCTTGGCCTTGCCCTCGTAAATCTGCGCTAACTTCTGCATGATGTTTGTCCTCCTGTATTAAAAATAAATATAATGTTATTCCTTGCCGGTCCAGCAATAGGTGCAGATCTTGTCCCTGTCAATGCCGATGGCCTCCAGCAATCCGTCGATGGACTGGTAGCCCAGGGAATCAAAGCCCAGCTTCTCGCAGATGGAGTGCAGCAGGCATTTGCCCCGTTCGGTAGAGGCATCGGCGTACTCCTCCAGGTGCTGCTGGCCCTCATCCCCTTCCAGCTCCTGGACGGTCCGGCGGGCCAGCAGGTCCATGTCGGAATTGCCCCGGGAGAAGTTCAGGTATTTGCAGCTGTACATAATGGGCGGGCAGGCGGAGCGCATGTGGACTTCCTCGGCGCCGCTGTCGTACAGAAACTCCACTGTCTCCCGCAGCTGGGTGCCCCGGACGATGGAATCATCCACGAACAGCAGTTTCTTGCCTTCAATGAGCTCGGGCACGGGGATCTGCTTCATTTTGGCCACCTGGTTGCGGACCTCCTGGTTGGCTGGCATAAAGGAACGGGGCCAGGTGGGGGTGTATTTCACGAAGGGGCGGGCGAAGGGCTTTCCACTGCGGTTGGCAAAGCCGATGGCGTGGGGCAGGCCGGAATCCGGCACACCGGCCACATAGTCCACCTTGGGCAGGCGGCCCTGGGCCACCTCGTCTCGGGCCATGATCTCGCCGTTGCGGTAGCGCATGACCTCCACGTTTACGCCCTCGTAATTGGAGTTGGGGTAGCCGTAATAGGTCCAGAGGAAAGCACAGATCTTCATGTCCTTTCCGGCGGGGGAAAGGGTCTCATATCCCTCCGGCGTGATGCGGACGATCTCCCGGGGGCCCAGCTCATAGGCGTCGCGATAGCCCAGCTTGTGGTAGGCAAAGGACTCAAAGGAGACGCAGCAGCCGTCGTCGTTCTGCCCCACCAGGACCGGCAGGCGGCCCAGCTTGTCCCGGGCGGCGATGATGCTGTCCGGCGTCAAAAGCAAAATGGTGGCGGAGCCGTCGATGACGTCCTGGGCGTGGCGGATGCCCTCCACCAGGGAGTCCTTCTGGTTGATGAGGGCGGCGGTCAGCTCCGAGGCGTTGACCTTGCCGCTGCTCATTGCCATGAACTGGTGGCCGTGGTCGGAAAAGTACGTTTCCACCAGCTTCTCAGCGTTGTTGATGATGCCCACGGTGGTGATGGCGTACAGTCCCAGGTGGGAGCGCACCAGCAGGGGCTGGGGGTCGGTGTCGGAGATGCAGCCAATGCCGCTGCACCCGTGGAAGTCCGCCAGGTCGCTTTCAAACTTCGTGCGGAAGGGGGTATTCTCAATGTTGTGGATCTGCCGCTGGAAGCCGGTGGTCTCGTCATAGATGGCCATGCCGCCCCGGCGGGTGCCCAGGTGGGAGTGGTAGTCCACTCCGAAGAAAATGTCAAGTACGCAATCCCGCTTGGAGATGGCGCCGAAAAATCCTCCCATGCAGTTACTCCTAAATCATTATGTAATACTGGTCACTGGGCCAGTTCCGCCTGCAGCTTCGCTTCCTTGGCGGCGATCTGCCCCGCCATGTCCTCTCTGGCGGCGTCCAGCTTGGCGGCGAGGCTTTCGTCGGAAACCGCCAGGATCTGGGCCGCCAGCACGGCGGCGTTCTTGGCGCCGTTGATGGCCACGGTAGCCACAGGGATGCCGCTGGGCATCTGGACGGTGGCAAGCAGCGCGTCCAGTCCGTCCATGGCGCCGCCCTTCATGGGGATGCCGATGACGGGCAGGGTGGAGTTGCCGGCAAAGGCACCGGCCAGGTGTGCCGCCATGCCGGCGGCGCAGATCAAAACACCGAAGCCGTTTTTGCGGGCAGCTTTGGCAAACTCCGCAGCGGCGGCAGGGGTGCGGTGGGCACTGAGAATGTGGGCTTCATAGGGAATGCCAAAGGCCTCCAGCTGGGAGCAGGCACCCTTGACCACAGGCCAATCAGAATCGGAGCCCATGATAACAGCGACTTTCTTCATCGGTTGCTCTCCTTTTATAATTAAGTTGTTGCAGGGTCAGAGCTTTTTCCGCATGACGGTGTGGCGGAAGATGCCGTCTGCGAAGTATTCGTTGGAGCAGAACACAGGGTTGCCGTCAATATCAAAATCCACCTCATCCATGTTCAGAAGCGGCGTGCCGATGGGGACCTGGAAAATCTCCGCCAGGGCGGCGTCCGCCACAGCGGGGCGCAGGTCCGTTAGGTCCAGATAGGGGTTGATGCCGCAGAACTGCTGGAGAAAGTGGAAAATGGGGAGCTTCAGATCTTTGATGGTATAATTTCCTTTTGCCAGGGCCTTTTCCATCACGTCCTCGCAGTAGATGGCGGGCCTGCCGTCGGCTGTGCACAGGCGGGAGACCCGGATGACGGGCGTGCCCTCCTCGATCCGGAGCTGGGCGGCGATCTTTTCGTCGGCGGTGCCCTCGGTCACGCGGACATAGGCCACAGCCGGCTCAAAGCCGCTCTGGCGGATCATATCCAAAAACTCCACTTCAATGTCCATGCGGGTCTGGACGTTCAGAACGTGGCGGTTGATGATGGTGCCGACGCCGTGGCGGCGGGTGATGAAGCCCTCCCGCTCCAGGGAAGCCAGAATGTCCCGCAGCTGTGTGCGGCTGATGCCCAGCTTTTCCGCCAGAACGCTCTCACGGGGGAGGCGCTGGCAGTCCGCGTAGGCGCCGTCCTTCATATCGGTCAGAAGCTGGGCGCGGATGGTTTTGGACTGGGTAGGCTGACTGCTCATAAAGTTCACCTCATCGCATCGCAAAAAATGGTACTACCCTTTTAAAGGTCGTACCTATTGTATCGAATTTACCCAGGGGCTGCAATTGACAAATTCGACAGTTTGCGCAAAGAATTTCAGCGCAACCGTTGTAAAGGCCACCGATGACAGCCGAAGGCCTGGAAAAGGGCGCTTTTTCGTGTGATTTGACCGTGGACATTTGTCCGTACCCTGCTATAATACCGTTTATAACATTTGCACCGAGGAAGCGAATACAAATGAAAATTTTGATTCTGGGAGCCCAGGAGCGGTATGAAAAATACCTGCCCCAGCTGCCCTTCATCCGCCAGCAGGAACTGGTGTTTTGGGACAAGGACACGCCGCAGGCGCAGCTGCTGGCCCACGACGCGGACGCGGACATCCTGTTCGTGGATGCCATCACGCCGGTGACAGCGTCGCTGATGGCCGGCATGCCGAAGCTGAAGCTGGTCCATTCCGAGGGGGTGGCCTATGACAAGATCGACCTGGCGGCAGCCCGTGAGCGGGGCGTGTATGTCTGCAACAACAAGGGCTGCAACGCCGGCGCCGTGGCGGAGCAGGCCATCATGCTCATGCTGATGCTGCTGCGGCGGGCGGTCTCCGGTGACCGGGCTGTCCGGGAAGGGCGGCAGATGGAAGTGAAGGAGCGCTGCATGAAAGGCGGCATCCGGGAGCTGTCGGACTGCCGGGTGGGCCTGGTGGGCTTCGGTGACATTGCCAAGGCCACGGCGGAGCGCTTGGCGGCTTTCGGCTGTGAGGTCTATTATTACACAAAGCACCGCCGGGACCGGGAGGAAGAGGAACGTTACGGTGTCACGTATACCTCTTTGGAGGAGCTGGCTGCTTCCTGCGACATCGTCAGCCTCCACTGTGCCGTGACGGAGGAGACCCGGGGCATGGCGGACGAGGCCTTCCTGGCGCGGATGAAGTCCACGGCGTATCTGGTGAACACCGCCCGGGGCGAACTGGTGGATAACCTGGCTTTGCGGCAGGCCCTAATGGATGGGAAGCTGGCTGGCGCCGGACTGGATACCCTGGCGCCGGAGCCTGTGACAGCGGATAATCCCTTAGTGACCCTGCCGGCACCTGCCTGTGACCGGGTGGTGCTGGCGCCCCATCTGGGCGGCATCACGGAGGCCAGCTTCCGCCGCAGCCACCTGCACATGTGGCGGAACGCGGAGCGGGTGGCAGACGGCCACAGGCCGGACAATATTGTAAACGGATTGGAATGAACCTATGAAAAACATCGTACTGATCGGAATGCCCGGTACGGGCAAAAGCGTGGTGGGCCATGCCCTGGCGCAGCGGCTGAACTACACCTTTGTGGACCTGGATGAATCGATTGTGGAGGCAACAGGCAAGACCCTGCCGGAGATTCTGCGGGAAGATGGTCTGGAGGAATTTTTCAAAATTGAGGAAAAAGTGGGCGTGGAGCTGAACCGGACGGACACGGTGGTATCCACCGGCGGCAGCATGGTCCTCTATGAGGACGCCATGGCCCACCTGCGGGAAAACGGCGTCATCGTCTGGCTGGAGACGCCCCTCAGCCAGATCGCGGAGCGGATGCCGTTAAACCTAACGGACCGGGGCATTGCCGCTCCGGCGGGAATGACGCTCCGGCAGATCTATGAGCAGAGGGAGCCGCTGTACGCGAAATACGCCGACCTCATCGTAGTCAGCCGGGACGGCGCCGACGGCACGGCCCGGGAAGTGCTGCAGATGCTGCGTACTGTTGGCATCGAACTGTGAGTACAAAGAAAAAGGACCTCCTGCCAAGGCAGGAGGTCCTTTTGTTCACAGGTCGTCGCAGTATTTGCAGGCTGCCAGGGCCGCTACGGCACCGTCGGCGCAGGCGGTGGTCAGCTGGCGGACAGCCTTGGCCCGGCAGTCTCCGGCGGCAAACACACCGGCGGCAGGGGTCAGACAGTCCTCACCGGAGGGGATAAAGCCGTCCCCGTCCACCGGCACCAGAGAAGCGGACAATGCCGCTTCCGGTATTTGCCCCACAGCCTCGAACAGGCCGGAGACTGCCAGCTGGCGCTCAGACCCGGTCAGCGTGCTTCGCAGGGACAGGCCTGTCAGCGTGTCACCGCCCAAAAGCCCGGTGACCACGGTGTCCATGGTGAGAGATACATTGGACCGCTTGCAAAGGGCCTCTGCCAGGACCGGGTCGCCCCGAAAGGCGCTCCGGCGGTGGATGACGGTCACGTGGCGGCACAGGTCCGAGAGGAACAGGGCGTCCTGAAGGGCGGTATTGCCGCCGCCGCACACGGCCACGTCCTTTCCCCGGTAAAAGGAGCCGTCACACACGGCGCAGAAAGAAACGCCAGTCATGGTGTCCTCCCCGGGCAGACCCAGGGTGCGGCGCTTCATGCCGGTGGCCAGGATGAGGGCGGAGCAGGTGTAGGAACCGTAGTCCGTGACCACGGTCCTGGGGGTTCCGTCCCGAACCTCCAATACCTCCTCCAGCTCCAGTCGGGTGCCCAGAGCCTCCGCCTGGGAGTACAGCCGGTCCGCCAGCTCCGCGCCGGAAATAGACAGGAGTCCCGGAAAGTTTTCCACCTTGGGAGAGGAGGCGATTTGACCGCCAAAGCCCTCCTTTTCCAGCAGCAGCACGGATTTGCCCGCCCGGCGGGCGTAAATGGCGGCGGTGAGACCGGCGGGGCCGCCGCCCACGATGAGAACATCAAAGTGCTCGGCCATGGATACTCACGCTTTGTCGGGATAGCGGACCTTGGCCACGGCGGTGCTGTCCTCACTGTCAAATTCACGGGCACGGCGGTAGTAGTCCAGCACGGCTTCCCCCAGCGGCAGGGTCATGCCGTCCGCCAGGGCCATGGCCAGTTCCAGGTCCTTGCGCATGAGGGCCACGGTGAAGCCGGGGGCGTAGTCGCCGGAGCGGATCTTGGGGAAGGAGGCCCGCAGGGCGGCGGAATCGCCGCTGGAAGCGGACACGGCGTCAAAGAAGGCGTCGGGGTCCACACCGTGGGCCTCCGCCATCCGCCAGGCCTCGCCCACGGCGGTTTTGTTGATGGCACTGAGGAGATTGTTCAAGGATTTGATAATCTTGCCCTGGCCGGGCTTGCTGCCCACATAGCAGAGCTTCCCGGCGATGTCCCGCAGAACCGGCGTCACCCGGTCAAATACCTCCCGGTCGCCGGCGCACAGCATGGACATGGTGCCGTTGGCGGCTCCCTTGACACCGCCGGACACCGGCGCGTCCAGCAGGGAAACGCCCCGGGCGGCACAGAGGGCCGCGGCTTTCTCCGCCGCCGCGGCGGAGGCGGAGGTCATCTCCACCACTACGCTGCCGGCAGGCAGGGCGGACAAAAAGCCCTCATTCAAAAGGCCCAGCAGAGCGTTGTCATTGGGGACGATGGTGAAGATCAGCTCCGCGTCCCGCAGGGCCTCCGCCGGGGAGGCGGCGATGGTGCCGCCCAGTGCCTGGAGATGCTGGGCGGGGGCCGGGTCACGGTGGACAGCGGTGGTGACGCGGTGACCGGTCTTCAGCAGATTGGCGGCAATGGGAAAGCCCATGTTTCCCAGGCCGAAAAACGCAATATGCATAGATACTTCTCCTTTTAAATTGTTAACGGGCTGTGGACGCGTACTTTTTGATGACGGAGGCATTCACCAGCTTTTCCACCTGGTCCCCGTGGCGGACGATGAGGGTGGGCGCCTGCTGGATGCCGTATTGGCTCACCAGGTCCAGGTGCTCGCTGACATCCATGGCGGTATAGGCAAGGCCCGCCTTTTCCAGCTCGTGCTTGGCGATCTTGCAGTTGGGACAGGTCTTGGTGGTGAAGAGGAACAGCCCGTCCTTCTGAGCGGGAGCGGCGGCCACGCTGGCGCCGCCGGGATCGGCAGCGGTGCCTTCCCGGTCGCAGAGCCGCCGGCCCTCCAGCCGGGAGTTTTCCACTTGATATTCCCGGCGGTCCTTGTACTCCTGGACCTTGCCGTCGTTCCAGTTCTGGACGGGGCGGTAGTAGCCGGTGATGCGGCTCCACACCTCGCAGGGCTTGCCGCAGGTGGGACAGGTGGCGTGCTCGCCGGAGATGTAGCCGTGATCCTGGCAGATGGAGTAGGTGGGGGACATGGTGTAGTAGGGCAGCTTGAAATTCTCCGCGATCTTCCGCACCAGGGCGGCGGCCGCCTTCCAGTCCGGCAGCTTTTCCCCCAAAAAGGCGTGGAACACCGTGCCGGAGGTGTACAGAGTTTGGAGCTCGTCCTGGATGGAGAGGGCCTCGAAAATATCCTCCGTGTAGCCCACGGGCAGGTGGGAGGAGTTGGTGTAATACGGCGTGTCGCCGGGGTGCTTGGCGGCGGTGATGATGTCGGGGTACTTTTCCACGTCGTGCTTGGCAAGGCGGTAGGTGGTGGACTCGGCGGGGGTGGCCTCCAGATTGTAAAGGTCGCCGTAGAGCTCCTGATAGTCGGAAAGGCGATCACGCATGTGGTTCAGCACATCCTTGGCGAAAGCCTGGGTCTCCGGGTGGGTCAGGTCCTTGCGCAGCCACTTGGCGTTGAGGCCCACCTCGTTCATGCCGATGAGGCCGATGGTGGAGAAGTGGTTATCAAAGGTGCCCAGATAATATTTGGTATAGGGATACAGCCCCGCGTCCATCAGCCGGGTGATGACCGTGCGCTTGGTCTTGAGACTGCGGGCGGCAATGTCCATCACGTGGTCCAGCCGCTCATAAAACTCCTCCGGCGTCTGGCTGAGGTAGGCGATGCGGGGCAGGTTGACGGTGACCACACCCACGGAGCCGGTGGATTCGCCGGAGCCGAAATAGCCGCCGGACTTTTTCCGCAGCTCCCGCAGGTCCAGCCGCAGCCGGCAGCACATGGAGCGCACGTCGGAGGGCTCCATATCGGAGTTGATGTAGTTGGAGAAATAGGGGGTGCCGTACTTGGCGGTCATCTCGAACAGGAGGCGGTTGTTTTCCGTGTCGCTCCAGTCAAAGTCCTTGGTGATGGAATAGGTGGGGATGGGATACTGGAAGCCGTGACCCACGGCGTCGCCCTCGGTCATGATCTCGATGAACGCCTTGTTCACCATGTCCATTTCCCGTTTGCAGTCGCCGTAGGTGAAGTCCATCTCCTTGCCGCCCACAATGGCCGGCAGGTTCTCCAGGTCTTTGGGCACGGTCCAGTCCAACGTGATGTTGGAGAAGGGGGCCTGGGTGCCCCAGCGGGAGGGTGTGTTTACGCCGTAGACGAAGGATTGGATGCACTGCTTCACCTCTTTATAGGAGAGGTTGTCCACTTTGACAAAGGGGGCCAGGTACGTGTCAAAGGAGCTGAAGGCCTGGGCGCCGGCCCACTCATTCTGCATGATGCCCAGGAAGTTCACCATCTGGTTGCACAGGGTGCTCAAGTGACTGGCGGGGGTGGAATTGGTCTTGCCGGGGATGCCGAGGCCCTGCTGGATGAGCTGCTTGAGACTCCAGCCGGCACAGTAGCCGGTGAGCATGGAGAGGTCGTGGAGGTGGATGTCGCCGCTTTTATGGGCGGCGGCGATCTCCGGGTCATAGATCTCGCTGAGCCAGTAGTTGGCGGTGATGGCACCGGAGTTGGACAGAATGAGACCGCCCACGGAATAGGTGACGGTGGAGTTCTCCTTCACTCGCCAGTCGCTGATCTGCAGGTAGCTGTCCACCAGGTCCTTGTAGTCCAGCACGGTGGATTTCAGATTGCGGACCTTTTCCCGCTGCTTGCGGTAGAGAATGTAGGCCTTGGCCACGTCGGCGTAGCCGGCCTTGCTGAGGACGTTTTCCACGCTGTCCTGAATGTCCTCCACGGTGACAAGGCCGTCCTTGATCTTCGCCTGGTAATCGGCGGTGACCTTCAGCGCCAGCAGGTCAATGATGTCGGGATTGTATTCCATGTGGGTGGCCTCAAAGGCCTTTGTGATGGCGATGCTGATCTTGGACAGGTTGAACGCCGTGACGCTCCCGTCCCGTTTTACCACTTGATACATAACGATGACCTGCTTTCCAAATGTAATAAATGTTGTTACGTTTTGCGCGAAAGAAATGGGCGCCAGGCGCCCTGCACTATCATTCTACCATGCATCCCTGGGAAGTCAATTGGATGGAAGCACCAGATATTGTGCCTTTTTTGTAAAGATTGCCCAATATTTAGTCGACACCCCGCAGCTCCACCTGGCCGAAGAAAGGATGGGCAGCAGCGGCAAAGTCTTGCAGCTCCTGCGCTGTAAAGCCGTGCCAGCCCTCCTGGACCAGATTCCCGGAGTCCGTGAAATTTTGCAGGAAATACCTGGGGGCGCCCTGGAGCCAGCGGCCGATGGCCTCCACATCAGACACGGTGTGCAGCTCCCGGACGAAAGTGGTGCGGAACTCGTGGTCCACGCCGCTCCTCGTCAGCAGCCGGACGCTCTCCTCCACGGCGGCGGTGTCAAAGCCGGGGATACCCACGGTCCGCGGGTACTTTTCCGGGCTGTTTTTGATGTCCATAGCCACGTAATCCACAAGTCCCGCCTCCAGAATGGCAGCCAGGCGGTCCGGAAAGCAGCCGTTGGTGTCCAGCTTCACGGCAAAGCCCATGTCCCGGACCTTCCGCAGGAAGTCCGCCGCGTCTGTCTGCAGCAGCGGCTCTCCGCCGGAGAGCACCACCCCGTCCAGCAATCCCCGCCGCCGCTCCAAAAACGCCAGCACCTTCGCCTCCGGCAGCTCCGGTGTTTCATCCAGTCGGGTCACCAGCAGGGCGTTGTGGCAGAAGGGACAGCGCAGGTTGCATCCGCCGGTGAACACCGTGGCCGCCAGCTTGCCGGGGTAGTCCACCATGGACAGCTTCTGCAGTCCGCAAAGATACATGGGCTCATCTCCAAATCACAAGATGTTGTTATTATAACGCGCGTTGACCACAAGAACAAGAGGAAGTTCAAAAAACAGCTCGTGTTGAAAAACCCGTCGGAGCACAGGGGAGAGGCTGCCGTATCTGCGGAATGAATGATTTTTAGCAACAAAAAACAGAAAAAACAGGGAAAATCATGTATTGCGAAAAGTGATACCTTTCCCCTATAATACCATCATTCCATGGGACCATGGAAAATCGGACAGGGGGGAGGACCCCCGAAAAGGAGATCGACAATGAAAAAAACAGTCACCCTGGCGCTCACCATCTTGCTGGTGCTTGGACTGATGTCCGGCTGCGCCAATGACACACCGGCTCACAATGCCGAGAACGCGGAAAACACGGATCCAATCGCGAGAGCTGAGAATTTCAGCGATGAGATGAAGATCCCCTACGCCATTGACCTCTCTCCGGAGGACGGCGCGGACTCTGTGGAACGGACGGGAGACCATGAAAATTCTCCCTACTTCGCCCATCCGGATGTCTACAATCTGGAGTCCACGGACACGCTGACGGTCCTCCACAATTTCAAGACCCAGCAGCAGACCAGCGAATGGGCCTGCGGCGTCACCTCAGCCCTAATGGTGCTGGAGTGGTACGGCAAGCTGGGCGACTGGAATGAGGAGACACTGGCGGCTTTGCGCCATTCCCTGGACGGCACGGAACTGGAGGGGTATCCCGGGACCACGCTGGACCAGGCTATGGACATTTTCAACGGCGTAGGCGGTTTTGATATGGTCACCACCCATGACCGCCCGGAGGGCATTTGGATGGATGACATTCAGGGCTGGCTGGCAGATGGCAAGCCGGTCATGATCTGCTGGAATGACTGGGGCGGCCACTGGCAGGTCATTGTAGGCTACGACACCATGGGCACCGAGGCGGAAAACGACGATGTGTTCCTGGTGGCGGACCCCTATGACACCACCGACCACAACCAGGACGGCTACGGTGTCTACCCGGCGGAGCGGCTGATGTACAACTTCACCATGTACGATTCCTTCCCCGAAAGCGAAGGCGGCAACGACATGCTGTTTATCGTGGCCAGCCCGGCGGAATAAAGAAGAAAGAGCAGCCCGGGAAAACCGGGCTGCTCTTTTTTTGCTTGCAAATAGGGGGGCTGTTAATTCTGGCGGAACCGGGAGAGGAAGTCCTTTGTTTCCTGCCGCTGGGGGTTGCCGAAGACATCGGCGGGACTGCCCTGCTCACAGATGACGCCCTGGTTCATATACACTACGTGGTTGCTGACATCCCGGGCAAAGGCCATCTCGTGGGTCACCACCAGCATGGTCATACCCTCCTGGGCCAGGGCCCGCATGACAGAGAGGACTTCTCCCACCATCTCGGGGTCCAGGGCGGAGGTGGGCTCGTCGAACAGCAGCACCTCCGGGTCCATGGCCAGGGCCCGGGCGATGGCCACCCGCTGCTTCTGACCGCCGGAGATCTGCCGGGGCTTGGCGTTGATGTAGGGGGCCATACCCACCTTCTGCAGGTATTCCATGGCGTGAGTGCGGGCCTCTTCCTTGCCCTTTTTCAAAACCTTGATCTGGCCCACCATGCAGTTTTCCAGCACGGTCATGTTGTTGAACAGGTTGAAGGACTGGAACACCATGCCCACGTGGGAGCGGTAGGCGGCGGCGTTGACGCCCCGGCCCGCCACGTTTTCGCCGTGGTACAGGATCTCGCCGGAGGTGGGAGTCTCCAGCAGGTTGATGCACCGCAGCAGGGTGGACTTACCGGAGCCGGAGGCGCCGATGATGGAGGTCACGTCGCCCTTTTCCACGGTGAAGTCGATGTCCCGCAGGACCTCGTGGCTGCCGAAGGATTTGGACAGGTGGTTGATCTGCAAAATCATCTCGCTCATATCAGCGCCCTCCTCTCATGCGGCCGTGCTGGGGGTCCTGCTGGATCTGGTCCCGGTACTCCTTGCTCTGCTCGTCAAAGGGACTGCCCTTGCCGGGATGGTTGTACGTACCGGCGGTCATGGTCAGTTGGTCCGTCTGGACCAGCTCGTAGCTGCTGTCGCCGTCCAGTTTCTTTTCTACCCAGCGCAGCAGGAAGGAGGCGATGAGGGTCATGGTCAGATAGCCCGCCATCTCTACCGTGGCGGAGGGGAAGTACAGGTAGCTGGCGCCTACGGCTGCCCGGTGGGCGGCAAAGAAATCCGGAAAGCCGATGATGAACATGACGGAGGTGTCCTTCACATTGATGATGAAGTTATTGCCGATCTGCGGCATGATGTTCCGCAGGGCCTGGGGCAGGATAACGCTGGTCATGGTCTGCACATGGTTCATTCCGATGGCCTTGGCGCCCTCTGTCTGGCCGGGGTCGATGGAGATGATGCCGCCCCGGACGGATTCGGCCATGTAGGCGCCGGTATTGACGGAGACCACCAGAACGGCGGCCACCCAGATGTTGGTGAATTTCACGGCGTTGTCCGTGAAGTAGGGCAGGCCGTAATACATGAACACGGCCTGCAGCACCATGGGCGTGCCCCGGAACACTTCCACATACACCCGGACGATGACGCGGATCAGCCCCAGGAAGAACCGCTTGACGGGGGGGTCGTTCTTGGCGCAGGGGATGGTGTTCAAGACACCGCACACGAAGCCGATGAGGCAGCCGATGACGGTGGCCACCAGGGCCAGAGCCAGGGTGTTTCGGATGCCGGTGACGTAAGAGCCGCCATATTTGGTCCACAGCTTGCCGATGTCGGCCGCCAGCTGGACGAATTTATCCATGGAGAGAGCTCCCTTCTGTCTGGAAATGTGAAACGTGTTCCGCAGGGGTCAAGGCGAGAGGACAGATCGTCCTCTCGCCTTGGGGTAAGATCATGCGGTGGCTGTGTTTATTCGCTCAGAGGCTGGATGGAGATGGCCTCTTCCATCATGCTGTTGAAATCATCCACGTTCATGGTGGACAGGACGCTGTCGATGGCCTCCTTCAGCACGGTGTTGCCCTTCATCAAAGACACGCCGATGTTGACGTTCTCGGCCCGGACCTCGTCGGAGAACTGGAAGTCGCCGTCCGTGCCGGAGAAGTCCAGAATCTTCATGTCGGGATAGGCGGCCACGGCGCCTTGGGCGGTGGGCATGTCGGTGCAGATGAAGTCCACCGTGTCGGTCTCCAGAGCCATCAGCATGGCGGGAGCAGTCTCAGCGGCGGTCTGGATGTTGGCGCCCTCGATCTGAGGCAGGCACTGGTCATACCAGATGGTGGCGATCTGCGCGGTGCAGGAGCCGCCGGCCAGGTCGGAGATGGAGGTGGCGTTCGCGAACTCACTGTCGGCCTTGGTGACGCAGACGATGGTGGCGTAGAAATAGGGACCTGCGAAGTCCACCTGCTCGGCGCGCTCGGCGGTCATGGACTGGCCGGCGATGACGGCGTCAAAGGTGCCGGTCTGAACGCCGGGGACCAGGGAGTCCCAGTCGGACTGGATGACCTCCAGCTCCCAGCCGTTGGCCTCGCAGATCTTCTTGGCGATCATGACGTCATAGCCGTTGGCGTAAGAGCCGGGGACGTTGGAGATGGGCACGGCGCCGTTGGAGTCGTCGCTCTGGGTCCAGTTGTAGGGAGCGTAGGCGCACTCCATGGCGATGGTCAGCACGCCGTCCTCCACACCGGAGGAAACGCCGGAGGATTCGGCGGGAGCCTCGGTGGAAGTGTCAGCGGGAGCCTGGGCGGGGGCTTCCTGCTTGGAGCCGCAGGCGGCCAGGGAGAGGGTCATGGCCAGGGCCATGAGCAGGGACAAAAACTTCTTCATGATGTTCACCTTTCCAATCTGTTGTTTTGCGGTGCGAACAGTCCCGCGCCGCCGGGACAAAAATTGGACCGCTTTGTCAAGCGGTCCATGGAATATACGGAAACAAGCCCGCACGGGCATTCCGAACAGCCATTGATAGCGCTTCACAAAAAACTCTGTGACAGTCCGGCAGATATTTTCTGCCGGCCCAGCATGGAACAGCCAGGCCGCCTTCCCATACTTCGGCGGTGTTCCCTTTCCCCTCCGGCGGATGCCTGACCTTGCCGAACGGGTACTGATGAACCCCGCGCCTCTATCTCAGCGATTCAATTTTGAGGACATCCTATCACTCCCGGCGGACACTGTCAACCGCATTTCCGGGGAACGCGGTGATTTTTGTATAAATCGCAGAGAAAATTTCCAGATAAAGGGCGGCGGTTTATGGTATAGTAATGATAGTGGCCCTGTAAGCGATTGACATAATAACTGTATGACGAAGGAGCGAGCCATGCAAGCGACGGAACTTTTCATCTTGGATTGGATGCAGAATCACCTGCGCTGCGGCCTTTTGGACGCGGTGCTGCCCGCTATCAGCTGGACCTGCAACCACGGAGAAGTGTGGATACTGCTGGCGCTGCTTCTGGTGCTGCGGAAGAACAGCCGCCGCCAGGGGTGGGCCGTGGCAGCGGCCCTGGTGCTGGACCTGGTCTGCTGCAATCTGTTTTTAAAGCCCCTCGTGGGCCGTGTCCGGCCCTTCGCCGTGAATCCGGCGGTGGAGCTGCTGATCCCGCCGCCGCTGGATGCCTCCTTTCCCTCCGGCCACACGGCGGCGTCCTTCGCGGCGGTGTTTGCCCTGCGGGGAAGCGGCAGCCCCCTGTGGAAGCCCGCCCTGGCTGTGGCCATCCTCATCGCCTTTTCCCGGCTGTACCTGTACGTCCACTGGCCCAGCGACGTGCTGGGCGGGGCGCTGCTGGGGGCGTTTCTGGGCTGGGCCGGCGCCTGGACGGCAAAGCAGGTATATGCCGCCCTGGAAGGAAAATGAAACGGCAGGAGGGGGAGACCCTCCTGCCATTTTCGTTATTTGCTCCAGTGCTTCAGCTTGGGCAGGGCGGCGGCAAAATAGGCCCGGGCCTGCTCCGGCGGGAAATTCTCGCCGGACATGTGCTCCACCAGAAATTCCAGCAGCTGGTCCATGTCTTTGTAGGCGAATTTCCCGTCGGCATAGCACCATTTGCAGTACTCCTCATTGAAGCTGCCGTCTGTCTCCCGGCTGAGCTGGCCGTCGTCGGTGAGGGGCATGCCGCAGCACTGGCAGACCAGCCGCCGGGGACTGCCCAGCAGCGTGTTGATGGAAACGTCGAACAGCGCGGAGAGGCGCCGCAGCGTATCGGTGTTGGGCAGCGTTTCGCCGTTTTCCCACCGGGAAACAGCCTGCCGGGTGACGAACAGCCGCTCCGCCAGCTCCTCCTGCGACAAAGCGTGCTTGTCCCGCAGGGACTTCAAAATCTCGCAAGTCTTCATATCCGCATACCCCCATATCGTTGATACCGCCATGATAACAGAAACCGGCCCGGCGGGCAAGCAACCATAAGTTGCGTTCCGGCTTCCCAACAGTGTCTGCAAATTCGGACTTCCCGGGTTCGTTATACCGTGCCGCGGAACTGCCCCGGCAGAGGCTGTTGGAAAAATAGCCGGGAATTTTTCCGGCGGTGCAAAGGGAGCGGCGAATGTCCCAATGAACTTAAAATGTTGGTGAGCGAAACTACGGTGATTTCACCTGCTATCTTTATTGCGGATAGCTCCATAGTATCGAATAATGGCCTCAATAAATCTTGCTAATGTTTGTCAAGGACTTTTTCTGAAAACTACAACGCAAAAATGGCGCACCAAATTAACCCATCAGATTGCGGGCTTTGAAAAAATGATGTAGAATCAAAG
>NZ_JBQKKR010000022.1:0-26606 GCF_052116665.1 Dysosmobacter sp. Sow4_B12
GTCTGCGGGCGTGGGGTCCCAATCGGAAATTCCGTCAGCCAATCACCTTCATCATAAAGGAAAAAGCGAAGGCTGTAACACCCTCGCTTATATATTACTAATCGGAATTTGTAGAGCCGCAAAAATTGATTAAACATACGATTTTTACAAGAAAAAATGATGTAAACGATGCGTAGAGTCGGTATTTTTCTGAGGTAAATGAAGCATCGGTTGATAATACTCGATTGCTGTTCTATATTGCAACTTAGGAGGTGATGATATGGACGCAACGAGATTTGGGTTATTTGTTGCTGAAATGCGAAAAGAAAATCATATGACACAAGCTGAGTTGGCAACAAAAATAAAAGTAACTGATAAGGCTGTAAGCAGATGGGAACGTGGATTGGGATTTCCTGATATTAATTCATTGGAACCTTTAGCCGAAGCATTAGGGGTTAGCGTTCTTGAATTAATGAAATCAGAAAAAATTGTAGAAACTAATATCCAATGTGGCGATGCAGATATTATTGTAACAGATACAATCAAAGCAGCAGAACATCAAAAACAGGTAGAGCGACAGCAAGAAAAACGCATTATTCTCATTTCTATAGGAGTCGTAGCAATGTTATCGATTTTTGCATTATTAATTGATAATATTGGTTGGAGTATGGAAAACATCCTATTCACAAGTGTGGGAGTTGTTCTTCCAGTTATAAGTATTATAGCATTTTTTGTTTTGATGATAATAAGTCTTATTAGACGTGTAACAGGAAAATCGTGTAAACAGACTTTGATAGTTGCGCTAGTTTTTTCTGGCATAGTAGTTGCAGTATTTCTTGCTATCTTTGTACTTTCGTTATTTGCATTCCCAGGACAGCGATGATACTAACAACTTCCAGTTTATCGGACTGTTGAAGACTCATCGTAAATGAAATTACCTCCCTCTACCAATTCGGTGGAGGGAGGTTTGCTATGCCCCTAAATCAGCACGAAATGTTAATGAGCGTGAATAAGCCTGCACAAAATGTTCCGCAAAATACAGACTACTATGGATTTACAATTATACAAGGAAACCAATAGTGTAATAGGCTCCAGCCCAAAAGTGGAGCTTGAAGCCTCTTTTTTTCTCTATAATTTTGTTTTGAACGAAAAAACTTCTCTATAAAATCGAGGTAAGTGAACAGAATTTCTCTCAGCTCCACAGTATCTGCTTTTGTGCCATAATGAGGGTGGACAAAGCAAGGACCCAACTTTGTTACTACTATGAAAGGATATCAGATATGAAAGGACTTGCTAAGTTTCTTCGTTTTGACACAGCTGCATTTCTGCGGGATAAAGAACTGCAGATTACGGCTCGTAGCGAACTGGTTGAGTATGGAACGGGAAAGCACCAAGGAACTAAGTTCACGGTTGCTATTACCGCCGACAAGACTATGTATCCTTCTGGCAAGGATGGAACCGGGGAATACTCGAATCTTTTCGAGAAATTCACCGTGAAGGTCTTCAAAGACATTAACGTCCCTGTGGGCGCAACGGTGGAGCTGGTTAACCCTGTGGGCACGGTTTATGGAGAATTCCGTAATCAGTTGTCCGTGCGCGCCGATGATGTTCGCATTGTCGGCGGCGGTCAGCCCGCCAAGGCTTGATAATATGTATTATCGGGCCCATAACCCGGCGCTGAAGTACGCAGCACCCAGCACAAAATTTATTGTGCTGGGTGCTATCCCCATCCCACTGGCGATTGCTTTGGCAATCCTCGCAAATATGGTCTCGAAGATCGCGCCGGGATATGTTCTGAACGAGACCATGATTGCCACCGTGTATGAGGTCGTAACCACGGCCTTTTACGCCGTGCTGGGCGTAAGTGTAGGGATGATAGTTATCGGCGTGCTGTTCCATGTGGTGATGCCGAATAGATGGCGTATCTACTATATGATACGAGTGGGACTTTTTTCCGCAGAAAGAGGTAATCCCCTTGGCCTGCATGAAGGTGAACGTCTTCCACGGATTAAGGTATATAACGGCAGTAAGCCGGGACGATATGCGATTTACATTTATGCTGGTGCTGTTCCTGTCATAAATATCGCAAAGGCATCGAACAACATTAGTAGCATCCTCAACCGTCGGTTTCGTCAATATGCAGTAGTTGAGACAGCGGTAGAGGAGGCTTTTTCTGAGGTTCATTTTTGGATTGAGAATGTAAAGATAGATAAATCTTTACACTTTCGGTCGGTCAGTGAAATGCGGCAGAATAAGCCTACAAAACTTGTGGTACAAGACGGTACATATATCGACCTAACCACATCCGGCAGCATCGTTTGTGCAGGCAAGACCAGAAGCGGCAAGACAACAGGAGTTGTTGCGTTGCTGCTTCAGATTTTGTTGCATGGACGAGATGCATATGGCTCGCAAGTGCTGATTATTGACCCCAAAAGGGCAGAGTTATCACGTCTGCATCATGTCGTTACGCTGTCGGATGATGGCGAGGCAACGACGATTATTGATGCCTTGCGGGAGTTTGCTGCGACAATAGAGAAGCGGCAGGCTGTGTTAAATGAGATGTCAGCCAAAACAGGAAACGCCGTAAAGTGGTGGGATGCAGGTATGCACGTCAGTGTCGTGTTTGTTGACGAGTATGTGGCTTTACGCGCCATCCTACCGCGTAAAGCGGCAAAGGAGACCCCGGATTACTGCCTGGATGCGTTTGATAACCTTATTAAGCGTATTGTGACAATGGGCGCTTCGGCTGGCTGCTATGTTGTCATCAGCATCGCCGAAGCATCAGTAGAGGGTGGTGGTCTGCCTGCTATGCTGCGGTCTGCCATGAGTACGCGCATACTGTTTCGTCCGACGCTACCGGAGGGACGGCTGCTTTGGGACAGCGATAAGCTCTCGGATATGCCGCAGCGCGTGTATAAGGCGGGCGATGCATGGTTTAGCTCAACGGATGGTGAGCATGATAATGTGTCATGCGTTCATTTTCCGGTTATGGATTTTCCAGTGTATGCCGAACTTAACCGATTGCTTGCGACATATTACGCCGATGAGCAGCAGGATGACATGAAACAGTAATATGAGCGGTGTAAGCACTTCGCTTGTCACATTTCCCATGTAATCGGAACAGCACCGCCGAAGCATAGCGTAGGCGGTGCTGTTCCATGTTCCAATGCTGGAAGATTACTTGGTATATGTGATTTGCGAGGGCTTGTTATCGCAAATCACATGGATTGTTCCATGTTCCAAAACTCACAAGGAGGTGACTGCTATGGACGGGAACGATACTGAACGCAAGGATGAGAAGATTAAAACACGTTCCGTAATGTATGAGCAGCAGATTGCCCATTTGCCGCATAACAGGACGTTGCGCGAACTGTATGATTTTATGATTGCCAATTTGAACCCGATAAATTTGGCAATCATCCTACATGACAAGGATGTTTCTCAAGACGGCAGCCCCGCGCAGCCGCATATCCAAGCGTTTATGACCTTTGAGACTCCGCGTTATCTAACGAGCATTGCGAAAATACTCGGCGAAGTGGATGACAAGGGCAAGCCTAAGACTCAGCAACTGACAAAGTGGAATAATAAGGAAGCTAATGGCTTTGCATATCTGACCCATCGTACGAGTAACGCAAAGGACAAGTATCAATACGATTACGATGCGGTTATATCCAATTTTGACTACGCTGAATATATGGAAACCCTTGAGAAAAAAGTTTTAGCGGCAAAAAACAAAACCGATGTAAATCTGTTACTCGATGCCCTCTACGAAGGAACAATAACCAAGGCGGAAGTTGAAAATCGACTCACTGGCTCTCAATATGGCCGTTTTCGGAAGCAGATTGAGGCCATAGAGGCGAAACGACTGGAACGCCTCGCCACCTCGTGGCGAAAAGAAGCGGCAGAACAAGGAAAAACCGCTAAAGTCATTTGGGTATGGGGAGCGAGCGAAACCGGAAAGACAAGTTGGGCAAGGGATTATGCTAACAGAATCGGAACTCCGCCTTTTATTGCTGGTAGCAAGCGTGATATTTTCCAAGGCTACAGCGGCGAACATACTATTATCATGGATGAGCTTCGCCCAAACGCCATAGCTTATAGCGATTTATTGCGTATCCTTGACCCGTATAGCATTGATAATGCTATGGCACCGTCAAGATACTACGACAAGCATCTCGCTTGTGATACATACATTATCACGACTCCGTACAACCCATATTCTTTTTATATCCAGTGCGTTGGAATGAATAACCGTATTGACAGTGCTGAACAGCTAATGCGCAGAATTACTGTTTGTATGAAGTTTACCCAAGAGGCAATCTTTTACAGTTATCCCGTAAAGGACGAACGTAACTACTATTTTTATGTGTGTGATGAAGCGACCCAAAGACCTAACCAGTTTTCAAAACTTGCGAGGCAAAACACCACAAGCGGAGTTGATTTTTTCAATGCTCTGTTTGAGAAAGGAGGGACGGTTGAATGAAACGCGAAGTACCGATATGGGAAAAAGCTAACCTCACACTGGAGGAGGCCGCTGCATATTACAACATCGGCATCAATAAGTTGAGGGAGCTGTCTGATGATGAAAACTGTCCTTTCGTTTTGTGGTGCGGCAGCAAGAGGTTGATTAAGCGTATAGCGCTGAATGATTATTTGGCAAAGGCTTATTCAATATAAAAGGACTCATCGTTGACAAAGAGGACACGCCCACGGTATAATGCCGCTGAGCGTGTTCTCTTTGCTTTTGAAAGGAGACATTACCATGGCAGAGAGACGCAAAGACGTTAAAAACCGCGTTTTGAAGGAGGGTGAGTACCAACGGACAAACGGCACATACGAATATAAATGGCGTGATAGGAGAGGCAAGCGACATTCCATCTACGCGAAGACCCTTGAGGAACTTCGTGAAAAGGAACTGGATGTACTACGGGATGTTCTTGATGGTATCCGTACAGAGGGCAAGGACATTACTATCAACGACCTATACAATTCGTGGGTACGGCTAAAGCGGGGGCTGAAAGACAATACATTCAAGAATTATCAGTATATGTATCGTCAATTTGTCGAGCCGGATTTTGGGAGAACGAAAATCGCCTCTTTGAAAAGAACCGACGTGCGGGCGTTCTATAACCGCCTTGCAGATGAGAGACACCTGAAAGCATCTACTATCGACTGTGTGCATACAGTGTTACATCAAGTTCTTGAGTTGGGTGTAGAAGATGACTATATCCGATACAATCCCGCCGACAACGCCCTTAAGGAACTGAAAAAGGCACATTGCAATGACTCGGTGAAAAGAAAGGCTCTGACAGTTCAAGAGCAAGAACTCTTTGAAGCCTTTCTGAAAAAGCCAGGGCAGTACAATAAATGGTATGCCATTTTTACGATAATGCTTTGGACAGGGCTGCGGGTAGGAGAAGTCACGGGGTTGCGGTGGTGCGATATAGACCTTGATGCGGGAACGATTGACATTAACCATACACTTGTCTATTATGACAAAGGCCATAACGATGGAATGAGCTTTGCGGTAAACACCCCAAAAACTGAGGCGGGAAAAAGAGTTGTTCCGATGTTGCCAAAAGTTAAGGAAGCGTTTATAATAGAAAAGCAAAATCAAGAGGCTTTTGGCATCAAGTGTACGGCTAAAATAGATGGATATACCGATTTCATCTTTGTCAACCGCAATGGCGGCGTACAGCATCAAGGAACATTGAACAAGGCATTACGCAGAATTATCCGGGATTGCAATTATGATGTGTTGGACAAGTGCGGGGATAGTGAAGATGTCGTTTTGCTTCCTAAGTTTTCTAACCACTCGCTGCGGCACACATTCACAACGCGGATGTGTGAAGCTGGGGTAAACATTAAGGCAATGCAAGATATTCTGGGTCACGCTGATGCGGAAACCACAATGGACATTTATGCCGAGGCAACACACGACTTGAAATGTGCCGAGCTAATCAATTTTGAGGATTACTTTAATCGTCAAAAGGCTGCTCTTGTTGGCGCTAACTAATTTACGACCAGTTTACGACTGAGTTACGACCAATTATAAAGACTTGTAAATAGTTATGTATTTATGGGTCAAAAAACGATGCTAGAAAATAGACTTATGAAGGGTGGGGTAGACTTGTATAGCATTAAGGTGAATTTCCCCACGATGAAGCCCCTGGACTGACCGGAGCACCTATGAGAGCGATTGGCCGGCAGGATACGGTATGCGCTGTAATGCCTGCCAGCCAGTTAAAAGCCCGGATTCTCAATTTGAGAATCCGGGCTTTTGGCATGGAATCAGGCCGGGCGTAAAATTTTGTGTAAGCGATTTTCGACAAAGTCAAGAATGGCGCTGGAAAGCAGGGCGGATTCGGGCCTGAATCCAGAAACTTGATCGCCATTGAGGGCTGATGAGGATCCATATCTAACATACAAGGGGCGGAACTTCTGGATTACGGAAGTTCCGCCCCTTGTATGTTCCAAACCAGAGGTGGAATATGGTCGAGGATTTGGTGTGTCCGGCCTGTAAATTTCGGAGTCCAAGCCGCAGGTGCACGGACTTTTAGCCGCACCATCTCGGAGTTTTAACCGCACCGTCACGGCTGGGAAACCACGGGGGCAGAGGAGGATACCCCCTCTGCCCAGCATATGTTTTAACAGCATATTTGTCAAAATCATTTGCCCATACGATATTAAATCCAGCCTTCTCAAATCCAGCATCTAAACCGCCAATACCACTAAATAAGGATAGAACTCTCATGAACAGTTACGCCTCCGTATTTGCATTTTTGATGTACTCCCTAATCCATGCGCCAATTTCCACGGAAGCTTTTTTGCCCTCAACACGGAGAGCATCCATAAATGCCTGCTTGATATCCGGTTCAATCGCAATTTCTATTTTAGCCGTTTTCATTCTGCCAGAAGGGCGCCCACACGGCCTGCTTTCCTTTTCCATCCGTTATCCTCTTTTCAATTCGACATCTGTATTAAATATGGTTTTTATCAGGGTCAAAATGATTATAACAGCGTTTTCGACAGAAAGCTCGATGTAATTGAACAAACTGAAAATGATTCATACCCATCCAGCAGAAAGCTTTCTGTGTGGAAAAGGAGCATTTTAAAGAAGCTGTGAACAATTTTTACATACATTGTGAATTTTAGCACTCCTGGCTTGACAGTGCTAAAAGCGCGAGTATAATAAAGCCGAACCTAAACGTGGGACACCGGATTTCCCTGTATCCAAGGCGCCTGTATCCCACAGCAAACCGTTTATATTCAGTCCGGCATACGGCGCCGGCTTTTGAAACGAGGAGAGACAGATGAGCACGGAAAAATATACGCAGAAAGCGCTGGAGGCCATCCGGGACGCCCAGGCTCTGGCGCAGGAGAAAAACAACCAGTATTTGATGCCGGAGCACCTGCTGTATGCCCTCTTGCAGCAGGACGGCGGCCTCATCGGCTCAATTTTCAGCCGGATGGGTGTGGACTGCGGCGGCCTGCTGAGGGAGTTGGGGGCGAAAATCGACGGTTTTCCCAAGGTGTCCGGCGGCAGCGGGGAGGTCTACGCTTCTCCCGAGACCGGCAAGGTCCTTGCCGTGGCTGAAAAGACGGCGGAAAAGCTCCACGATGAATATATCTCCGTGGAACATCTGATGCTGGGCATTTTTGCCGAGGGCTCCGGTGCACTCAAACAGCTTTTACAGGACCATGGCATCACCCGCAGCCGGTTCAGCGAGGAACTTTCCAAGGTGAAATCCAATCCCATCACCTCGGATAACCCGGAGGACACCTATGACGCATTGAAAAAATACGGAACTGACCTGGTGGAGCGGGCAAGAAAGAAGGAACTGGACCCGGTCATTGGCCGGGACAGTGAGATCCGAAACGTCATTCGCATCCTGTCCAGAAAGACCAAGAACAACCCGGTGCTGATCGGCGAACCCGGTGTGGGCAAGACCGCTATCGCCGAGGGCCTGGCCCAGCGGATCGTCCGGGGCGATGTGCCCGACGGCTTGAAGGACCGTACGATATTCTCCCTAGATATGGGCGCCTTGATCGCGGGCGCCAAATACCGGGGAGAGTTTGAGGAGCGGCTGAAAGCAGTCCTGGAACAGGTCCGCAAGTCCGAGGGAAAGATCATCCTCTTCATTGATGAGCTGCACACCATCGTGGGCGCCGGAAAGACCGAGGGCAGCATGGATGCCGGCAACCTCTTAAAGCCCATGTTGGCCCGGGGCGAGCTGCACTGCATCGGTGCCACCACTCTGGACGAGTACCGCCAGTATATTGAAAAGGACGCTGCGCTGGAACGCCGCTTCCAGCCGGTGCAGGTGGATGAACCCACGGTGGAGGATACCATCTCCATCCTCCGTGGACTGAAGGAACGCTATGAAATTTTCCACGGCGTCCGCATCCACGACAATGCGCTGGTGGCCGCGGCGACTCTCTCCAACCGCTATATCACCGACCGCTTTCTGCCGGATAAGGCCATTGACCTGGTGGACGAGGCCTGCGCCATGATCCGCACGGAGATCGACTCCATGCCCGCGTCTTTGGATGACCTGCGCCGGAAGATTATGCAGCAGGAGATCGAGGAAATGGCGCTGAAAAAGGAGGATGACCAGCTCTCCCGGGACCGCCTGGAGGAGTTGAAAAAGGAACTGGCTGACGAAAAAGAGCAGTTCAACGCTTTGAAATCCCGCTGGGAGGCGGAAAAGAACGGCGTGGATAAGGTCAAGGAACTGAAAGGAAAGCTGGAGCAGCTCCAGGGCCAGATCGAACAGGCCCAGTCCCGGCTGGAATATGAGAAAGCCGCCAAGCTGAAATACTCTGATCTGCCCGCTGTGGAAAAAGAGCTGAAAGAGGCGGAGGCACTGGCAGAGCAGCATGCCGGCGAGAACACCATGGTCCACGACACGGTCACGGAGAACGAAATTGCCGACATTGTGGCCAAGTGGACGGGCATCCCCGTCAGCCGCTTGATGGAAGGGGAGCGGGAGAAGCTGCTGCATTTGGACGATGTCATCCACAAGCGGGTGGTGGGGCAAGACGAGGCCGTGCGGCTGGTGACGGAGGCCATTCAGCGCTCCCGTGCCGGCATCGCGGACCCCAACCGGCCCATCGGCAGCTTCCTGTTTTTGGGTCCCACAGGCGTGGGCAAGACGGAGCTTGCCAAATCCCTGGCCGAATGCCTGTTTGACGACGAGCATAACCTGGTGCGCATCGATATGACAGAGTATATGGAGAAATTCTCCGTATCCCGGCTGATCGGAGCGCCTCCCGGATACGTGGGCTATGACGAGGGCGGCCAGCTGACGGAGGCAGTCCGCCGCAAGCCGTACAGCGTGGTGTTGTTCGACGAGGTGGAGAAGGCTCATCCGGATGTGTTCAACATCCTGCTGCAGATCCTGGATGACGGCCGCATCACCGACTCCCAGGGCCGGACGGTGGATTTTAAGAACACCATCATTATTCTTACTTCCAACCTGGGCTCCCAGGAACTGCTGGGCGGCATCCAGCCCGACGGCAGTATTTCCGAGGATGCCCGGACTGCCGTTATGGCGGAGCTGCGGTCCTCCTTCCGGCCGGAATTTTTGAACCGGCTGGATGAGATCATTTTGTTCAAGCCGCTGACCAAGGAGAACCTACACGGCATTATCGACATCTTGATGCGGGGTCTGAAGCGGCGCCTGGCGGAAAAGACGCTGAAGCTGGAAGTCACCGACGGCGCCAAAACGCTGCTGATCGACCGGGGCTTTGACCCGGTGTACGGCGCCCGCCCCTTGAAGCGGTATCTCCAGAGCAGTGCTGAGACACTGATTGCCAAGGAGATCCTCCGCGGCGAGCTGCCCGCTGGCAGCACCTTGGTGTTGGATGCGGAAAACGGCCGGCTGGTGTGCCGAAAGGCGTAAACTCCGCGGCGGGGAATACGGTGCCCGGTATCGGAATGCCCGCCGGCTTTTCCGGTAAAGCGGGACTGCCGGGGAATCGGCCGCACGTTCCTGCCGCGCCGACCCTTTTCAAACGCTTTCCTGTGCAAAAAATGCCGCCCTCTCGGGCGGCATTTTTGCTGTTGCATGGCGAAGAGACAGCCAAGCTCACATGTAAATGATGACCAGACCTGTCAGCATACCGATGATGGTGGCGGTAGCAGGCAGCTTGGAACGCCACATGAGAATGGACTCCGGCAGCAGTTCGCCGAATACCACGTACAGCATGGCGCCGGAGGCAAAGCTCAGAGACAGGGCCAATGCGGTGGGTCCCATGGCGCCCACGGTGAAGCCGAAAAAAGCTCCCAGAATGGTAGGGAAGCCCGTCAGAGCCGTGACAGCGACGGAACGGAATTTTGGCATCCCGCCGGAGATCAGCGGCACAGCCACAGCCATGCCCTCCGGAATATTGTGCAGGCCGATCACAATGGCCATGGTCAGTCCGCCGCGGTTTAAAAGCGTTTCCTGCGCTGTGCGGGCGAAAGACGCGCCGATGACCATGCCCTCCGGTACGTTGTGCAACGCGATGGCCGCCGCCATCACCAGTCCCGCCAGAAACAATCCGCTGCGGGGCTGACGGCCTTCGCGGTGCTCCTGCAGGTGGTTGGCGTGGGTCAGCTCCTCCAGAGAGTCGGCGGTACGGGGGTGGTTTTCGTCGATATGGGCCACCTCGTGGTTGGTATTGCGGTCAATCCAGGCGTTGAGCAGGGCAATCACAACATAGCCTACCAACACACCTGTCACGACCAAGCCGACGTCGGTACTCATTTCATTGGGATGCAGTGCCTCTGTCAGCAGGTCGAAGCACACCACAGAGGTCATGACCCCTGCGGCAAATGACAGCAGTAAGCTTACAGTCTTGCTGGAATCCTTGCGGAACAGGCAGGAGAGCAATCCGCCCATACCTGTGCCGCCCATTCCGGCCAGAGCCGTAATGCCGATCACGCTCCAAATCATTTCCTTTACAGCCTCCTTGTGTTAGACCGGACTAACTTTTCCGGCTTATCCTATCACACGTGCTTTCGGCTGTCAATTTGCGTTTTGCCGTTTTTGGCCGATATTTCTACCTTGATTCCCATGTTTATTTGTGCGTTTTTTGACCACGGCTCTGACCGGAACCAATTCGAGGATAATGCCACGGTCATAGCCGCCTGTTCGGTGAACGCGTTTTCGCCGGAGACCCGGAGAAAAGAATTCGGGCTTGCGTTTTCCGCGGCGGCTGGGGTATCCTGCATGATACGGGGAGGTGGGAACTATGACCTGGCGGCAGTACTATGAAAAGTTTTACGATTGGGCGGACAGCACACAGCGGAGCAGGCTTTCGTCTGTTACGGATTTTCCGGCGCGAAAGCGGAGGAGGTCATCGAAATCGCCCTCGCTTTTGTGGACGAAGTCCCGGCGACCAGACTGATGAAAAAAGCAATTGACAGCGGTGTGCGGTTTTCCGCCGGATGTGATGGAGGTCATCGATTGGGTCCGTGCGGATTTCCGCCTGCCCCTTGCGGAAAGCGCGGCAAGTGCCTTTACGGAAGAGGACATCGACTATCTCGATACGCTGCTCCCGAAGAAAAGCGTTGATGCCCTGGCCCGGCGCAGCGGCGTTGCCCATGAAGCGGAAGAACCTGTCCGGTGGGAGCAGGCTGCGTTCCGGGAGAGAAAGCGCAGGCCGGGCGCCTTTGGAGCGTTTTTCGCGGCGCTTGGTGCCGGTGGTATTATGGCCGTAATCATGTGTGTGGCTGCGAATTCGGCGGAAACGGCCACCCGGGCAAAACTTGAAATTGGAATACTTCCGCGGCCCTTTCTAAATGGATAAGAGCATGGTATGATAAGAATCACCGGGAGGTGTGCTGATTATGAAAACGCCTGCGCAGTATGAATCGGATGTCTTGTTTTTCTTTGAAGGGAAGCCGCTGGAGCTGTCGCTGTATCAAGAGCTGTTTCGCCGGATGGAACAGCGGTTTCCAGAGGCGTCCGTGAAAGTGCAGAAAAGCCAGATCAGCTTTTACGGCAGGCATCTTTTTGCCGCGGCATCGCTGCCTGTGCGCAGAAAAAAGTCCTGGCCGGAGCACTGTGTCGTGGTGACTGTCGGTCTTTCCCGCCAAATGGAGTCGTCCCGGGTAGCCGTGGCCGTGGAGCCGTACCCGGGCCGCTGGACCCACCATATATTGATTTCTGAAGAAAGCCAGATCGATGATGAGCTGCTGGAATGGCTGGAGGAGGCTTGGGCGTTTGCGGAGAGCAAGCGCTGAGCGTATGATGGATAAAGAGATGAAGCGTATGACCATCCGGCTGGAAGAGCCGAAAGATTACCGTGAGGTGGAGAACCTCACCGGGGGGCTTTTTGCAAGGTGTTACCGGCATTTACAAGGACCCGGAGGGATATTTTGCCGATGAGGCGGCGGTAGACGCGTTTGACGCGGCATTCCCGCCTAAGGAGAAGAAAAAACTGCCGGGACAGCTTGTGTAAGGTGAGTGAGTATGAACTGGAAGGCGCGGGCGGCACAGCTGAAAACAGATATTCCGGCCCTGTGGCTTTGCCTGCGGGCAAAGGAGACGCCGCTTTTGGCAAAGGTGCTGGCGGCGGTGACGGTGGGGTATGCCCTGTCGCCCGTTGACTTGATCCCGGACTTTATCCCGGTTTTGGGCTATCTGGATGATATTCTCCTTCTGCCTGCGCTGGTGGCGCTGACTTTGCGGTGCATCCCCAAAGAGACGCTGGAACATTACCGGGCCGAGGCCGCCGGACTGTGGGTGGACGGGAAGCCGAAAAAGTGGTACTGTGCGCTGCCTGTGGTCGCATTGTGGGCGCTTGGACTTTACTTGCTGGCGAAATTGTGCCGGCGAGGAGGCTAGAAGGAGCTGTTTACAAAAAGCCTGCGGAAGGAACTGCCTTCCGCAGGCTTTTTGTGAGCGGGAGAAGAGAAGCGCCATTGACAGCGTTATATAGTTGCAGTATCATCTAGTTGGTTGAAGGTTCATCTATTGTGCATTTTTAAAATAGGAGGGAGACCATGGACGTATCCAAGCGGCAGATCACGAAGATCGCCCGGGAGGTCAACAAGCTGGTGATCCGGACCATGAAGGAAAGCGGCATCGGCTCCGGGGAAATGGACCTCATCCATCTGGTGCGGCACCACCCGGGGATCTCTCAAAAAGAGGCAAGCCTCCAGCTCAACATGGACAAGGGCGCCGTGGCCCGGCGTACGGCCAGCCTGGAGCAAAAGGGCTATCTGACCCGGGAGAGCAATCCGGCGGATGGCCGGAGCCGGCTGCTGTACGCCACCGAAAAGGCGGAGGAGCTGAAAGTTTCCAAGGCGGCGGTGGAGACTGCCTTTTACGAATGGCTGCTGGCGGAGCTGCCGGCGGCGGAAGCGGCCGCCTTTACCGAAACGCTGAACAAGCTGTACCTGCGGGCGAAACGGGAGAGCCGCGGCGGCTTTCCCCACATGCCGGAGCTTCTGAAGGGGAGGGACGGGGAGGATGAATAAGGCGGAGCAACAGGACACCAGCCGGATCGGATACTATTTCCGCAAAGAAAAGGGCATTTTGCTGGTGGTGACGGCGACAGGCATTCTTTACAACATCGGCATGGTGGCGGGACCGTGGTTTGAAGGACAGCTGGTGCAGTACCTCTGCGACATCATCGCGCTCCGGCGGGAGCCGCTGTCCATTGTGCGCCTGGCGTTGTGCTATGTGCTGACGATCCTTTTTGTGCAGTTCATGCGCTATATCAAGCGGCTGTACGTGCGCAAATTTGCCAATAACATCAGCAAAAGCATCAAAATGACCCTGTACCGGAACCTGCTGTACGGCAAGGCGGCGGACCGGGAGGACTCCGGCACCATGATGACCAAGCTCATCGCCGACGCGGACGCCTGCGTGGAGGGCATGCGGAAATTCACCACGGAGGTGTTTGACACCGGCGTGGTCATGGTGGCGTATCTGGTCATGCTGCTGTCCTATGACTGGCGGCTGACGCTGCTTTCCATGCTGTTCCCGCCGGTGGCCTATATCCTGGCGGAGCGGCTGAAGGGCATCGTCACGAAAAACGCCGCCGCCAGCAAGGAAAGCGGCGGCAGGCTGAACGCCGCCACCCTGGAGCGGATCACAAACGCTCTGACCTACCGGGTCTACGGGCAGGAGGCGGAGCGGAACAGCGCCTATGAGGGGCATCTGGCGGATTATGAGAAGAAAGCGGTCATGGCCAATGTGTGGGAAAACGCCATGCAGCCGGTCTATCAGGTGATCTCCATGCTGGGTACGGTGATGATCATCTGGTTCGGCGGCAAAAACGTACTGGGAACGGGCTGGACCCTTTGGAACGTGGCGGCGTTTTCCACCTTCTTCTCCTGCTACAAAAAGCTGGCGGTGAAGTCCTCCAAGGCGGCGAAGCTCTTCAATGCCGTCCAGAAGGCCCGGGTGTCCTGGGGACGCATCCAGCCGCACCTGGCTCCTGTGCCGGAGGAGGCGGAGCAAAAGCCCCTCCCGCCGGCGGCTTTGCGGGTTTCCGGCCTCTCCTTCGCGTATCCAGGGCAGAAGCCCCTGTTTTCAAACGCGGCGTTCCGGGCGGAGCCGGGTCAGATCATTGGCGTCACCGGGGAGATCGCCTGCGGAAAGTCCACCTTCGGCAGGCTCTTCACGGGAGAGCTGGCCTATGGGGGACAGATCGCCATGGGAAATGAAGTGTTTCCCTCCTGCGGGGACCACTGGGCGGACCAGGTGGCCTACCTGGGGCACCAGCCGGAGCTGCTCAGCGGCACCATTGAGGAAAATATCTGCATGGGAAAGCCCGGGGATGTGGGACCGGTCTTGAGGGCCGTCTGTATGGAACGGGAGACGGCGGAGCTGCCGGAGGGCATCCACACCTGGATCGGCAGCGGCGGCGTCCGCCTCTCCGGCGGGCAGCAGTCCCGCATTGCCCTGGCCAGGACCCTGTACCACAAGCGTCCGGTCATGGTCCTGGACGACCCGTTTTCCGCGGTGGACCTGGCGACGGAGGAGGAGATTTACAATAACCTCCGCCAGTGGGGGAAGGACAGCGTCATTTTGCTGATCTCCCACCGGCTGAGTTTGTTTCCGAAGCTGGACCAGGTGCTCTGGATGGAGGGTGGCACCATCAGCGCTTCCACCCATGAAGCGCTGATGGAACGAAACGGCTGCTACCGGATGCTGTATGATTCCCAGAGAAAGGGGGCGCAGGCAGATGCGCGGAACTAAGACATCCGTGATTGACATCATCGGCGGCACCGTCCGCGCCGGCAAGGGCTTGAGCGCGCTGCTGCTGTTGACCATCGCCGGCTCCGTGCTGCTGGCGCTTTTGCCGCCGCTGGTCCTGGAGCGCATCGTGGACGCTTTGGCCGGCGGGGAGCGGGTGGCGTTTTCCCTGGCGGCGGGGTATTTTCTGCTGGTGGCCGCGTCGGGACTGCTGGACGCCGCCAAGGAGAGCCTCATTACAGTGTTCGGCCAGAGGGTGACCCACCGCATCCGCTCCGCCATGAGCGAGAAGCTGCTGCGGCTCCCGGCCGCCTATTACATCGAAAACGAGTCAGGCGTGACGGCCTCCCGATTTGTCAACGACGTCAATACCGTGGACAGCCTTTTCGCCTCCGGCGTCATCAGCATGGCGGCGGATGTGTGCAGGCTTTTAAGCATTCTGCTGGTGATCTTCCTCAAGAGCAAGGGACTGGGATTGCTGCTTTTAATCACCTCACCTCTGCTGTTCTGGATGACACGGGTCTTTCAAAAGCGGATGCTGAAGGCCCAGATGGAGGGCCGTGTGGCCGTGGGCAGAACGAACCAGCAGATCCCGGAGACACTGAAAAACATCCGCACCATCCGGGTGCTGCACCGGGAGGCATATATGCAGCGGCGCTACGGGGACGCCATCGAACAGGGCTATCGGGCCCAGGAGCGCTCCAACTTTTACGACGCTATCTATTCTCCCATCATCGTCACGGTCAGCGCTCTGCTCATCGGTGTGGTAATGGCTGCTGCCGGCCAAGGCGGCGTCCGCGCGTTTTTCGGCATGTCCGCCGGCACCGCCGCCGCGGTCATTGCCTATGTGGGCAGTTTCTTTGACCCGTTGGAGAGCATCGGCATGGAGATCCAGAACATCCAGTCCGCTGTGGCGGGCGTCCGCCGCATCAACGAGTTTTTGCGCCAGCCGGAGCGGGAGGAGCGTGTGGAGGCGCCGTCCGCCGCGGACCGTGTTCCCGCCGTCCGGCTGTCGGGGGTCTGCTTCAGCTACGGAAAGGGAGAGCGGGAGATCCTGCGGGACTTTGACCTGACCGTGGAGGAGGGGGAGACCGTTACCCTGGCGGGCCGTACCGGCGCCGGAAAGAGCACTTTAGTGAAGCTGATCCTGGGGCTGTATGCACCGGAGCGGGGGCAGGTGCTGGTGTTCGGAACGCCGCCGGACCGGATACCGGAGGAGGAGAAGCGGCGCTGGTTCGGCTATGTGGAGCAGCAGTTCCGGCCGGTGCCCGGCACTGTGGGCGACCAGGTATCCCTGGGGGACCCCCGGGTCACGGAAGGGCAGATCGAAAAAGCCTTGCGCACAGTGGGGCTCTGGGATACTGCCGCCGGACTGCCGGAAGGCATCCATACCCCCTGCACGGAGGGCCTGTTTTCCCAGGGGCAGTTCCAGCTGCTCTCCATTGCCAGGGCCATCGTCCTGGACCCGAAGCTGCTGCTGCTGGATGAGATCACCGCCAACCTGGATTCCAACACGGAAGAGCAGGTGCTCTCGGCGCTGCGGGCGGCGTCCCAGCACCGGACGGTCCTCTCTATCTCCCACCGCCTGTACGGCAAGACCGGAGACAGAAGGGTGGTCATCGGCGGCGAGGAGCAGGGCGCCAACTCTTTGGACAATAGCGGCTAATTGTCCCTTGCGAAGCGGGAAGGATGCGGATAGACTGATAAAAGCATGAAGAACACTTGGAAAGGGGCGAACATATGGCCCGTGATATTTCCCGCGTGCTGATCGAAACCGTGGTCCGCAAAATGCTGCGGGAGGCGAAAGACTCGCCCGAGCGGAGTATCCGCAATCTGGTGGACATGGCGCTGTATTTTTCCGACGGCCGCATCCAGAGAAACTTTTTCACCGTGGCCCAGGAGATGCTGCGCAATGAGCGCAGCGCCTATTACCCGTTGCTGCGGGACGTGCTGGCCAACGTGGATGAGGACAGACTCCTGGATTTCGGTATGGTGATGGGCTACCAGGGCTTTGTCCGTGGAAGCAAGGCCATTCGGGCGGCGGAGGCGGAGCGGGGATACAGCATCCCCTGGTTTTTAACGCTGCGTATTGATGGCGGCACCTATCCCCAACAGGAGGCGGCATACCGAAAGCTGCTGGAGGAGGGACAGGCGCTGGGCATCCGCGGCTATCTGCTGCTGCCCGCCGGAAGGCCCGAGGCGCTTTTGAGCCTGGCGGAGGCGTTTCCTAACAGCTTCTTTGTGGTTGCCTGTGACGGCGGCTTTGTGACGGAGGGGCTGGCGGAGGAGGCGGACCGTATCCACAACCTGGTACTGGCGCCTTACGGGGAGCAGGCGGAGGAGGCCTGCGCCCTGCTGCGGAAAAAGCGGTCCTTGTATGTCCTCGCCGCCTTCTACGGCGCGGCGGAGGCGGAGGATATCGCCGGCGGTGAGGTATACAGCCGCGCGGAAAACTGCCACGCGCCTTTGACACTGCTGCTGCCGGAAGCAGCGTGTCCGGAGGAGGCACAGCGGAAGGTCTATGGCTCTGTGGTCTCAGAACGGCAGCGGCAGGCGTACCGCACCATCCCCTGGGAAGCGGTCCGGGACGGAGAGCTGGTGGACGGCGTCCTCTCGGGAGGGCCCTGTGCCGTGACGCTGGACAGCCAAGGCGCCCTGGCAGGGACGGAGGAAAGTGCCTTCACACTGGGGCTTCCGGCTCTTTTAAAGCGGAACTTTCCCCTGAGTACTGTGAAAAAGTGAGCAAGCAAAAAAGCGACCCGCCCGGGCAATTGCCCGGGCGGGTCGCTTTGCGGTTTAAAAGTTCTGGCTCCGCGCGGCGGCGATTTGAAGGCAGGATTGCAGCAGAGCGATAAACTCCTCGGGAGGGACGCAGTTTTTATCCCGGAGCCACCGCTCCAGGGCACAGATGAAAGCGTCGGAGAAAAAGTTGATGTGGAAATCCAGCACATCCTTTTCCGGCAGAATTTCCCGCAGGACCTCCTCCAGCACCGGGGCGATGAGCTCCCGGAAGTGGTCGGAAAAGGAGTTCTGCCCCTCAATGGCCAGCACCTTGTTGTAAAAGCTCCGGTTTTCGTAAAAGTAGGCGCAAAGGTCCGCCACCCGGCTCCAGCCGGAGGCATACAGCTTGCTCCGTGCCACGGAGATGAACTCTGTGTCGTAGATCCAATTGATCAGGTCGTACTTATCCCGGAAGTGGTAGTAAAAGCTTTTGCGGTTCATATTACATGCTTCGCAGATATCGCCCACCGTGATCTTGGCAAAGGGCATCTCCTCCATCAGCGATTTCAGAGCAGAGGCCAGTGACCGTTTTGTAATGTTGGAATCGGACAAAAAGACCATCCTTTCTCCTTGGACATACCGGCAATGCTGACCAGTGTAGCAGGAAAATATGAACTTTTCAACACATCCCCTGGGGCGTACGGCTCAGTCAGAGAACTCGGTGTACTTGGCGGCGCTGCCCCAGGCCTTTTCCACCGGGTACTTTGCTTCGTTCTTTGCGACCTTTTCATTCATGATCTCGTCCAGGTCCAAACCGCACACATCCGCCAGCAAAATGCAGTAGCTCAGCACGTCCGCCAGCTCCTCCCGGAGCTGGGGCAGCTTGTCCCGGCACGAAAGGTCCGTGCCGCTCCACTGGAACAGCTCCAGTACCTCTGCGGCCTCCAAACTCAAGGAAATAGCCAGGTCCTTCGGGGTGTGGAACTGGCGCCAGTTGCGATCATCCCGGAATTTTACCACCCGGGCAATGGTCTCATCCCGCAGCATATGGCGCCTCCTTTACGCGCGGACGGCCCAGCGCAGCTTTGTGGCCCGGGCACGGGGGTTTTGATAGCACTCCTGGGCGGAGGGACGGATGACGTCCTGGGACACCTCGGAAAAAATGCCCTGCCGCTGGTACTGGCGGAAGGCCTGCTTCACCAGCCGGTCCTCCCCGGAGTGGAAGGTCAGCACCGCCGCCCTGCCACCGCTTTTCAGAATGTCCGGCAGCTTCTCCAGGAAACTGTACAGCACCTCAAACTCACTGTTCACGTCGATGCGAAGGGCCTGGAAGGTCCGCTGGCAGGACTTTTTCACGGCCTCCCTCCGCTCCGCCTGGGGCAGGAAGGAAAGGGCGCTCTCAATGACAGCGGCCAGCTGCTTCGTGGTCTCAATGGCGCCGCCGGATTTGAAAACCTTTCTGACGGCTTTGGCAATGGCCGCGGCATAGGGCTCGTCGGCGTTTTCCACCAGCAGGGCCGTCAGCTCCTCCTGGTCCAGCTCCCGCAGCCGCACGGCGGCGGGAACGCCGGAGGTGGGGTCCAGCCGCAGGTCCAGGGGACCGTCGTATTTGAAGGTGAAGCCCCGCTCCGGGTTGTCGATCTGCATGGAGGACACGCCCAGGTCCGCCAGCACGAAATCGAACTGCACGCCGGGAGCCACCTGGTCCGCCTGGGCGAAGTTCATGCGGCGGATGGTGAGAATATCGGGACCGTAGCCCAGGTCCGCCAGACGCTTGCGGGTCTTTTCCGACTCGATGGGGTCCACGTCGGTGGCGTACAGGTGCCCCTGCCCTTGCAGGGCCTCCAGCATCCGCCGGGTGTGGCCGCCGTAGCCCAGGGTGGCGTCATAGCCGGTCTGGCCCGGCTGGATCTGGAGAACATCCAGAATTTCCTCCACCATGATGGAAATATGCATGCCGGCGGGGGTCTTGCCGCTTTGGACGATCTTTTCCACATCCGCCTGGTACTTCTCCGGATTCAGTTCCTTGTATTTTTCCCGGTAGCTTCGGGGGTGGGTGCCTTTGTAGCGGACGCGCCGCTTGTGCTCCTGCTCCATGGGATCAGCTCCTTTATTTACTGGTGGGTATCATACCACAGTTTTCCCAAAAAGAGAAGAGAGTGGGAAAATCTTGCCTTTTCTGGAAAACAGCGGTACAATGGCGAAAAAAGGGGGCGGTAGCGTGAATAAGCGGAAAAAGGCGGCGGTGGCGGCGGTTACCACGGCCGCGGCGGCCGGCATGGTCACCGGCGCCCTGTTCGATACCCCGGCGGAGTTGATGGACGCACCGGAACCGGACGCCGTGGTGGAGGTCCTCTCTGACGGCGGCGACGACGCCGCGGCGGAGGAGAACCGGCGGACGACGCCGGCCTCCCGGGTGAAGAACTGGATCTGGAGCCTGCCGGCGGCGGTGCGGCTGCTGGTGGGTGTGCCGCTGTGGACGCTTGGCTGGGTCTTGCTGTCGGCCCTGTCCGCCCTGCTGGGCGGCGCGGCGCCTGTGGTGGAGCGGCTGGTCAGCTGGCTGTGCTTGTCCCTGGTGCTGCTGGCGGTGTTTGCCGCGTCCGTGAAGGCCGCGTTGCCGGACCTGCCGCTGAAAGAGATCCTGCGGCCCAGGAATGTGGCCTTCATCGCGATCATGGCGCTGATGCTTGGTCTTGCAGACATGGTGCTGCCAACCGTATGGCAGGGCTACGATGCGCGGACACAGCTGGTATGGCGCGTGGGTGCCACATGCCTGCTGGCCTTTGTGTGCTGTGCCGCCCTGTCCAGGCATGGGAAAAAGCCGGCGGCAGCGGCGGAGCCTCCGCGGTCTCAGCGCACCGAGGTGGAAAAGGCGGCCATGGCCCTGGCGGACAGCGTATGTCCCAAATATAAGCCCTAAACTGAACAGCGTCCCGCGAAGCGGGGCGCTTTTTGGTTGTCAGAGGCGGATGAGTGCGATATACTGAAGAGTATCAACCGGAAGGAGAACGATGATGAGACAATTGCTGAAAAAAACCTGGCTGGCCGGATTGCTGGCACTGGCCCTAACGCTGACCGCCTGCGGCGCTGCTCCGGCGCCGGAGCCCCAGCAGCCGGCGGAGCAGGAGCCAGCGCAGACGGCGGAGCAGGTCTCTCCGGCGGAGGAGACAGCGGAACCGGAAGAGGCGCCGCCGGAGGGGGAGGAGGCGCAAACGCTTCCGGAGGACGGCACCTACACCACCAAGGAGGATGTGGCGCTGTATATCCACCTGTACGGCCATCTGCCGGACAATTTCCTTACGAAAAAAGAGGCGGAAAAGCTGGGCTGGTCCGGTGGGTCGCTGGAGCCCTACGCACCGGGGATGTGCATCGGCGGCAGCCGTTTTGGAAATTACGAGGGCTTGCTGCCGGAGGCGGAGGGCCGCACGTATACGGAGTGCGACATCGATACCCTGGGCGCGGAGAAGCGGGGCGCCAAGCGCATCGTCTTCTCCAACGACGGCTTGATTTATTACACGGAGGACCATTACAAATCCTTTGAGCTGCTGTACGGGGAGGAGTGACCATGCGCATCGCGGTATTGGACGGAGATGCCATCTCCACCCGGGAGGAGCTCCACGCCGTCCTGGCCCGGGAGCTGGCTCTGCCGGATTGGTACGGGGGCAATCTGGACGCCCTGTATGACTGCTTGACAGACCTGGGGGAGGAGACGGTCCTGCGGGTGGTCCACCGGGAGGCCCTGGAGGAGAAGCTGGGCCCCACGGCCCGGGGACTCATGCGGGTACTGGCGGACGCGGAAGCGGAAAACCCCTGGCTGCGGGTGGAGCACTGAGGAGGAAGTATGGAGATCGAACGGAAATTCCTGGTGGAGACGCTGCCGGAGGGACTGGAGCAATATCCCAAAACGCGTATCCAGCAGGCCTACCTCTCCACAGACCCTGTGGTGCGGGTGCGCCGCATAGATGAGGAATATGTGCTCACCTGCAAGGGCCCCGGCCTTCTCAGCCGGGAGGAGCGGGAGATGCCCTTAACAGCGGAGGCGTTCGGCCGTTTGCTGGCAAAGGCGGACGGTACGGTCATCACCAAGGACCGCTGGCGCATCCCATGCGGCCCCTATACCATTGAGCTGGATGTGTTCGAGCCGCCCTTTGCCCCGCTGGTGATGGCGGAGGTGGAGTTTCCCACGGAGGAAGCGGCCATGGCCTTCCAGCCGCCGGCGTGGTTTGGAAGAGAAGTCACCCAAGACGGAGCCTATACCAACGCCGCCCTGAGCCGCCGCTGCGGCCAGGATGCGGTGCGTCCCGGCCGCTACCGGCACTTTAAGGGCAGGGAGTACCGGGTACTGTACACGGCCACCCACTCGGAGACCCGGGAGCCTATGGTGGTGTACCAGGCACTGTACGGCGACCATGGCATCTGGGTGCGGCCTGCCTCCATGTGGAATGAGGAGGTGACCCGGGACGGCGTCACGTACCGGCGGTTCACCTATGTGGAAGAGGAGGAATGAGCGAATATGCCGATTTTTTATTTTGCCATGCCGGGATTTTATATCCTGGCGGTGTACATTTTGGCGGCGGTGCTGCCGGCGTGGTTCTTGCTGCGGTACATCTACCGCCACGACACAGTGGAAAAGGAGCCCGCCGGCCTGCTGGCCTCCCTGCTGCTGATGGGTGTGGCCGCGGCGCTGTGTTCCGGCGTGTTGGAGGGGCTGGGAGAGGCGGTTTTATACCGGCTGGCAGACCCCGGCAGCCCCCTTTACACCGTTTTGCTGGCCTTCTTCGTGGTGGCTCTGGTGGAGGAGGGAACAAAGTTCCTCTTCCTGCGTGCCAGGACCTGGCGAAACCCCAACTTCAACTACCGCTTTGACGGCATCGTCTACGCGGTGTTCGTGTCCCTGGGCTTTGCCGCCTTTGAGAATATCCAGTACGTGCTGCACTATGGGCTGTCTGTTGCGCTGCCCCGGGCCCTCTTTGCTGTTCCGGGCCATATGTCCTTCGCGGTGTTTATGGGCTTGTTCTACGGCAGAGCCAAGCTGTATGAGGCCTGGGGGGACAGGCGGCGCTGCCGGTGGAGCCTGATGCGCGCCTATGTCACATCGGTATTGCTCCACGGCTTTTACGATGCCTGTGCCATGCGGGGCACAGGCGGAGCCATGGCGGTGTTCCTGGTGTTTGTGGTTTTTATGTTCCGCTCCGCTTTCAAGCATGTCAAACAGGAGTCCTTTACGGACGAGCCGGTATAAAAGAAGGAAAGCCGGGAAGCAGCAGCTTCCCGGCTTTCCTGTTTTGTTAGGCGAGGGTCTTGCGGATATTGTCCTGGATACGGCTGTTGAGGCGGAGGCAAGTCTCGGCCTCCTCTTCCGTAAAGCCGGCAAACAAGCTCTGGCGCATATCTTTCAGCGCGTTGTTTAGGTCCTCTAAAATGGGCTCTGATGCCGGAAGGAATGTGATGAGAAGCCGCTTTTTCTCCGGACCGTCCTTTCGAAGCTCCTCCAGCTTCACAAGCTCCCGGGACGTCAGCCGCTGTACCAGAAGCGAAGTGGTGCTGCGGGGCAGATTGGCGAAGTCCGCCAGGTCCTTCCGGGTGATGACGGGACCGGCCTGGTAGAGGTACAGCAGCAACCGGGTGTCCTTTAAGGGCAGGTCATGCTTCAGAGCCACCAGCTCCAGGTAATGGTCCAGCATTTTCCGCTGGCGGAAGCTGTCGTGGAGCAGGCTGTCGCCAGCCAGAATATCCGGAGAGACCTGCAGCCGCTCGCTGCCCAAACGGGTGGAGCCGGGAAGAATGGTGGGAGGTACAGCACCGTCACCGGCGGCGTCCACCAAAAAGCGGTATACCTTCAAACGGCTTTTCTCGTACTCCTCCTCGTCCAGAACGGTTTTGAAAAACCGCTGGTAGTACTCAAAGACCATCAGCTTCATCCGCACGGTCTTGGAGATGCTGAGGCCCTGGCTGGACACCAGAGAGCCCTTGGTTTTTACATAATAGTAAATGGGGACCTGGAGGGCGTAGAACCGCTGGGCGTGTCGGATATACTCCAGGTTGAACATGAAGTCCTCGCACCAGCTGATCTCCGGGTCCATCCGCAGGTGGTGGTCCTCCACGATCTGCCGGCGGTACAGCTTGTTCCACAGTACGCCGTAGTAAAAGTCAGCGGGGTTTTCCATCATGTGGGCGGCGTATTCCTCCCGGGTGAGGACGGTGTCCTCGTCGATGTCGCCCTTGTGGGACACCCGCTCGCCCACGACCCGGTAAAAGTCGGAGATGACCAGATCGCACTGGTGGTCCTCCGCCGCCCGGACCAGGGACAAGGTGGCCTCCGGCGTGATCCAATCGTCGCTGTCCAGAAACTGCAGGTAGGTGCCCCGGGCCTGGGACAGGGCCAGGTTCCGGGCGTTGGAAACACCGGCGTTCTCCTTATGAAATACCTGGACCCGGGAGTCCCGGGCGGCATAGGCGTCGCACAGGGCGCCGGAGGAATCGGTGCTGCCGTCGTTGACCAGCAGCAGCTCATAGTCCTCATAAGTCTGGTTTAAAATGCTGTCCACACAACGGGCAAGGGTCTTTTCCGCGTTGTAAACGGGAACGATGATACTGACGGTGGGATGCATGGCGGCCTCCTTTTTCATGGAAGTACGAAATCGCGGGGCGGGAAAAGAGCGTCCAGGGCTTCGGCGGCCCGGCGGGCAAAACGCCGGTGGCCCTCCTCTGAGAAATGGACGCCGTCATAGACCAGTGGGATGTCCCAGCGGGCGGCGTCGGCAAAGGCACAGCCCAGCTTTCGCGACAGGGCCTCGTAGCAGCCGCCCAGCCGGGCGGATTCGGTGAGGAGGCGCTGCTCCGTCACCCATGCGCCGGGCGCCATGGCCGGAGGAGAGACGAGCAGGATGCGCGGGTGGGACAGGGCGCCAAGAAAGGTCTCCATCCGGGCGGCGGCGTCCTCCGCGGTGAAGCCGGGACGGCAGAGAAGGTCGTTGCTGCCCAGCATGACCATCAGTACATCCGGCTGTGTCTGTTCCAGCAAGCGGCAAAGCGGCTCCCAGTGGGCGGGCAGGGTAGGGATCTCCCGTCCATTCTGGCCGCAGCAGGTCACGGACCAGCTGCCGGAGCTATCCAGAATCCCCGTCCAGCGGACGCTTTTGGGATAGCGGTCCCCCAGAAGAGACCGGGGATCATAGCCGTAGGTATTGGAATCCCCGAAGCACACCACAGTCCCAGTCACAAACGTTCCTCCTTTGCACATATGGGAAACCGCCGCGGAAGGGGCTCCGCGGCGGCTGTTTTTAAGCTTTCAGCGTGTCCAGCAGGGACAGGTCGAAGCCGTCGTAGTTTCGCTGCCGCAGCAGAGACAAAACCTCATCCAAAGTGGGCAGGGAGGGCATGGCGCCCATCCGGGACACCGTGATGGCGGCGGTGTGGCTGGCAAAGGCCAGGGCCTCCCGCTGGGAAAGACCCACCGTCAGTCCCACGGACAAAGCGCCCACGAAAGAGTCGCCGGCGGCGGTGGGGTCCGCCACGTGGTCCATATGGACACAGGGGATGTACTGGATGGAGTCAGCACCCACCACGGCGGAGCCCTGTCCGCCCAGGGTGATGATGACGTTTTCCACGCCCTTGGACCACAGGGCCTTTGCGATGGCCTGCAAGTCCTCCTCCTTCAAAAGCCCGTTCGCCTCCGTCCGCAGGGGCAGGCCGGTCTCCACGGAGGCCTCCTGCTCGTTGGGGGTGAGATAAGTGACAAGACTTAAGAGCTCACTGTCCAAATCGGTGGCGGGGGCGGGGTTCAGCATCACCGGCACACCGGCGGCTTTGGCCCAGCCGGCTACGGCGCGGTTGACTTCAATGGGGACCTCCAGCTGCAGCAGGACCATGTCATAAGAGGCGATCTCTTCCCGGATCCATGTCACTTCCTCCACAGTCAGCGTCCGGTTGGCACCGGGAATGACCACGATGCGGTTTTGGGCGGTGTGCTCCGTCACCTCCAGCGTCACATGGCCCACGCCGGAGGTGATGCCCTTGCGCACCAGTACATGGCTCACATCCACGCCGGCTTGACGGGGCGTTTCCAACAGTGTCTGGCCGAACAGGTCGTCGCCTACGCAGCCCATCATGGTGACTTCCGCCCCCAGGCGGGCGCATTGCAGCGCCTGGTTGGCGCCCTTGCCGCCGGGCGCCATATGGAAGGATTTTCCGTACACCGTTTGGGCGGAGGTGGGGATCTTCTCCGTGGTGGCGATGACGTCCATGACAAAGCTGCCGACAACTAAAATACGAGGTCTTGTATGCATGATCATGATTAACTCCTGTTTGGGTAGGGTAACCTCCATTATAGGACATTGTTGGAAAAATACAAGAGCTTTTGGAAAAGTTAAAAGAAAAACGATTAAATAACGAAGAATAGCGGGATAACTTCGTGACTGCGGACTGGGGGACCCTGTCTGCCAGCGTTTGCTTGCATACGGAATATCTTCCGCAGCCCGCTCTTTCGGAAAAGCCTGTCCGCCTGTCCAGCCGTGAAAAAACCGAAAGGTTACAGAGAATTTTGATAAAAAATTCAGAGCAGTCCAGGAGGACTGCTCTGAATCAAAGAAGATGTTTTCAGCTGCGGCTGCCGGAGTTGGTGGTATCCTTCAGCAGAACGTCATGCGCGCCGCCGCACCCCACGGGACACATCCCGCGGGGACCCCGCATAGGACGCAAATGTCCGGG
>NZ_JBQKKR010000023.1:0-10651 GCF_052116665.1 Dysosmobacter sp. Sow4_B12
GTGCGGCTACTGGCACTGCTACCGCTATGACCCCCGGCTGGCGGAGCAGGGCAAGAACCCCTTCCAGCTGGATTCTCCCGAGCCCGACACCGGCAAGCTCATGGACTTCCTCATGGGCGAGAACCGCTTTGCCTCTTTGAAGAACAACTTCCCCGAGAAGGCCGACGCCCTCTACCAGAAGGAGATCGCCGACGTCAAGGCCCGCTACAACAAGTACCGCAAGATGGCTGAGGAAGCCTAAGCATCCCCTTTTCCCGCAGGAACTGCCGCCGCGGCGGCGAAAATATAAGGAGGTTCGTCATGTCTGAAGTTATGAAACTGAATCATGCGCAAGTCATGGAGATTATTCCCCACCGGGACCCCATGCTGCTGATCGACGAGGTCAGCGAGCTGGTGCCCGGCGACCATATCGTAGCGACCTTCTGGGTGGACCCGCAGCGTGAGATCTTCAAGGGTCACTTCCCCGGCGACCCCGTCCTCCCCGGCGTATACACGGTGGAGGCCACCGCCCAGGCCACGGACCTGGTGCTGATGACCAAGCCCGCTTATGCCGGAAAGGTCCCCCTGCTCCTGGGCATCAACAACGTGAAATTCCGCAAGAAGATCCTCCCCGGCGACACCCTGGAGATCCACGCGGAAATGCTCACCGAGCGGGCCGACAAGGCCATCGCCACCTGCAAGTGCACGGTTTACACAGCCGGCGACCTGGCGGCGGAATCCGAAGTCACCATTGCCATGCGCTAACGCGCCTCCCTCTCTTTGAACCAGCATGCGCCCCAGGCCGAGTGGCCTGGGGCGCATGCCGTTTTTTGCAACAAGCGGTTGCGGCGGAGAAAAAACTCCCGGGGAGCGTGATTTGCTTCCAGGCAAAAATGCGGTATACTGCTGGTGGGAGGGAATCATATGAACCATGATCTTGCAGACAACCTGCTGCGCCTGCGGAAGGCCCGGGGGCTGACCCAGGAGCAGCTGGCGGGACAGCTGGGGGTCTCGCCCCAGTCCGTCTCCAAATGGGAAAACTGCCAGTCCTACCCGGACATAGAGCTGCTTCCCCACCTGGCGGAGGTGTTCTCCGTCAGCATTGACGCCCTGCTGGGCTACCGGCGGGAAAAGCTCCGCACCTCTCAGTACGAGAGCAAATACCGCAGTCCTGCCTATTACTGGGGCAACGATGTGTGGAGCGGCTGCTACGAGGTGCTGCGGCTCATGCCGCCGGTGCGGTCGCTGCGGCTGCTGAACGTGGGCTGCGGCGAGGGGCAGGCGGCGGTGTTTTTCGCCCGGAACGGCTACACGGTCTCCGCCTTTGACGTGACCGCCAGCGGCATCGAAAAGGGGCGGCAGCTGGCGGACCTTCATCGGACGGAGGTGGATTTTTTCCAGGCGGATCTGCTGAGTTACCGGCCGGAGACCACCTTTGACATCGTCTTTTCCAGCGGTGTCCTCCAGTACCTCCCGAAGCCGGAACGCCGCCGGGTGCTGGAGGGCTACAAGGCCCACACCGCCGTGGGCGGCATCCATGTTTTGAACGTATTTGTGGACAAGCCCTTTTTGCCGGTGCCGCCGGACTGGGAGGAGCGGGAGTATTTCTGGTCCTCCGGGGAACTGCTCACCTGCTATGCCGACTGGAAGGTGGAGCGGCTGGAGGAACGCATCTTCGACTGCGCCAGCAGCGGCGTCCCCCACCGACACTGCATGGACGTGCTCATCGCCCGCAAAATGGTATAAGGCAAGGAGGCCCGCGGTGATGCCGCGGGCCTCCTTTTGCTTATCTTTCAGCCTTGGGGCTCTTCCCGCTCCATAGGGGGGAATTCCAGTCCGGTCCCCGCCGCAAAGGCCTCCGCCGCCGCGCTGTCCGCCTTGCCGGCATCCAGCGGCAGGGTGAACAGTGCATGGGCGCCCTGGAAATCCTCCGCAAAGCGGAGACTGCCATCCGCCTCCATGGTGAATTCCTCGAGAGAGGGGACGCCGCCCTCATAGATGGCAAAATACACGGTGTGGTCGGCAAATGTCTCCAGGTTCCGGGTATCGAACAGGTAATAGGCCGCGCCATCCTCCGCAGGGGACTGGCAATTGGCGCCCAGGGTCCATGCGTTCACCACGCCCATGTGGCAGCCGGATACCAGCGGCGTATAGCTGAGCTCCATGGGCTGCTCCGTCAGCGGCTCACCGTCGCTCCGCCGCACCGTGAACACGGCGTAGGTTCGGTCGCTGATGATGTCACCATTGTACTCCGCCGGAACATTGGCCAGATCCTGGCCGGAAACCATGCCCTCCAGGGTGATGGCATAGCCGCCGGTCTCCCTGGTCTCATGGATGGGCACCGCGTTTTCACTTTCGAAGGCCGCCGCCAAAAGCGGCTCTTCCACATGCTCCGCCACCTGGGCGGGGCTCAGCCACCGCACCGCCGCCGACACGGACAGCACCAGCACTACCACCACTGCCGCCGCCAATCCCGCGGATCTGATCACTGTTTTCCATTTCATGCCTTGTCTCTCCTTTTCCGCCGCCTGCTGCTTTGCCTTTAGGAGCAGCGCCTGCGTCCGGGGCGCAAAATCTTCCGAGAAAGAGATGGCGTCAAAGGCCTTCCGGTAGTCCTGTCGGTTCATATGCACGCCTCCTTCAAAAGCTCCCGCAGCCGCTTCCGGCCGCGGGCCAGCCGGGTGCCCACCGTGGCGGCAGGCAGGCCCAGCAGGCCGGCCGCAGCAGCATGGAGCTGTACTGCTCCACCACCCGCTGGATGTCGGCATCGGTACCAAATGCGTTCACGGTCTCTCAGCTCCTTTCACCATAAACACGGGCCAGACTGCCATGTTTTTTCACAAAGCCAACTTTTTTATCAAGCAAGCGAAAAGCGCCCCGCGGACCGCAGGGGTCCGCAGGGCGTTTTTTGTTACAGATGCAGCACCAGCAGCAGTGGGAAGGTCAGCAGGAGGCTGACCGCGATGCTGAGGGAATTCAACACGCCGTACAGCGACGGCTTGCAGCCGCATTTTTCGCAGTACACCATGGTCACGGAGGGGATGGGCGCCATCATGGCCAGCACGGACACCTGCCGGATCAAAAGCGGCAGCGGCAGCACCCACACCAGAGCCGCCATGGCCAGGCTGCAGCCGTAGCGCACCGCCAGGATCTCCAGGATCAGCCGGCGGTCCTCCCTCTCCACCCGTACCTCAAACAGCATGCCGATCATCACCATGGCCAGGAAGGTGTTGGCGCCGCCCACCGTGGAGGCCACCTGGTATACCGGCTCCGGCAGCGTGATGCCGAGAATGGACAGCACCATCAAGGTCAGATACGTCATAAAGGGCACGGAGTGGACCAGCTTGTCCAGCACGAAGCCCAGGCGGACCCGCTGGCCGCTGCTGCGGGCGGACACGATGGCGTAGGCGACGCCGGAGTTCACCGGGCAGTTGCCGGCGTCAAACATGGACACGCCCACAAGGGCCTCCGGCGGCAGGAAGCTCTGGACAAAGGGCAGCACGAAGCAGCCGATATTATAGCTGGAGACATTCAAGGCGTACAGGCCCCTGGTTGCCAGGTCTCCGCCCTGGGTCCGCCGCAGGCCCACGCCCAGCAGGGCGAAGTTGCTGACCAGGGCAATGACGATGAGGGCCAGATAACTGGCGTCGAAATGAAAGGTGCGAAAGCCGGTGATGAGGGCCGCGGGCAGCGTCAGATGCACCACGATGCGGGAGATGACTTTGGCGTCCTCCGTACGGAAGACGCCAAGCCGTTTCAAGCCGTAGCCCGCGAAGATCATCAGAGCCAGCCCCGCCGCTTTGACGAGGATCGTTTCCATGGCTCAGCCCATCATGAGGTTGGGGACGAACATGGACAGCGGCTGCCAGAAGGTCACCAGCATCAGCACCAGGATCATCATGGCGTAGAAGGGCAGGCAGGCCTTGGTGGCCTCTTCGATCTTGATACGGCCGATGGAGCAGCCGGCAAACAGGGCGGCGCCCACAGGAGGCGTGCACAGGCCGATGGCCAGGTTCAAAATCAGCATAGCGCCGAACTGCACAGGAGCCATGCCCAGCTGTGTGGCCACCGGCAGCAGGATGGGCGTCAAGATCAAAATGAGGGGTCCCATGTCCATGATGCAGCCCAGGACCAGGCACATGATGTTGATGAGCAGCAGGATGACCACCCGGTTATCGGAGATACCCAGCAGCGCGTTGGTCACCATGGCGGGCACCTTCAGATAGGCCAGCAGCCAACCGAACATGGAGGCGGTGGAGATCAAGGCCATGACCATGGCGATGGTCCGCAGGGACTTGCGCAGGATATTGCCGAACTGGTGCAGGGGGATCTCCCGGTAGACGAAGAAGGTAACGATAAAGGCATACACCACAGCCACGGCGGCGGACTCGGTGGCGGTGAACCAGCCGAAGATGACGCCGCCCACGATGATGATGCAGGTCATCAGGCCCAGCAGGGCGTCCTTGGTGGCCTTCCAGATCTCACCGGCAGACATCATGCGGCCCTTGGGATAATTGCGCTTGTGGGCAATGATGGCCGTCATGATCATCAAGGCCACGCCCAGCAGAATACCGGGGATCAAGCCGCCCATGAACAGCTGGCCGATGGACACGCCGCCGCCCGCCGCCATGGCGAAGAGGATCATGTTGTGGGAGGGCGGGATCATAACACCCTGGCAGGAGGAGGTGACGGTGACGGCCACGGAAAAGTCCTTGTCATAACCGGAGTCCGTCATCATGGGGATGAGGATGGAGCCGATGGAGGAGGTGTCCGCCACGGCGGAGCCGGAGATGCCGCCGAAGAACATGGACGCCAGGATGTTCACCTGGGCCAGGCCGCCCCGCATCCATCCCACAAAGGCGTTTGCCAAGGTGATGAGCCGGCGGGAGATGCCGCCCTGGCCCATGATCTCGCCGGCCAGGATGAAGAAGGGAATGGCCAGCAGGGAAAAGCTCTGGACACCGCTGACCATCCGCTGGAACAGCGTGGCCAGGGGGATATTCAGATACAGCGCCGTCAGCACGGAGGAAATGCCGAGGGTGAAGGAAATAGGCATCCGCAGCATCAGCAGGATCGCGAAGGACCCCAGCATAATGGCGATGGCAATACTCGTGTCAGGCATCGGTCTCCTCCTTTCCGGCGTCAGCGCCTTCGGCAAAGATCTTCTTGTCCTGCTTAGCTGCCACCAGGACCGCGTTCAGCAGCACCAGAAGGCCAGACAGGGGCAGGATCACGTACAGCACGGAGCTGGGCAGCTTGGTGGCCGGCATGGTGGACAGCTTGGTCATGTCCATGATGAGCGCGCCGTAATACACCATGGCGCCGCCGAAAACGGCGATCAAAATATGGTTGATGGTATCCAGCACGCTGATGGCCTTTTCCGGCAGCTTGGAGGTGAACATCTCAATGCTGATGTGGATTTTTTCCAGCACGCCGATGCCCATGCCGATGAGGCTGAACCACACCAGCATCAGCGTGGCCACCTCCTGGGTCCAGGAAAAGCCCTGCTTGAAAATGTAGCGCAGGACCACGTCCGTAAAGACGATGACCGTTAGGATCACCATACAGATCATGGCGAACCACTCCAGCGCCTTAAACAGAAAGCGGCAGGCTTTCCGCAAAATATTCATCGCGTTGGCTCCTTTCATTGCATTTCATAACGGAAAGGGCGGCCTTTCCAAGGCCGCCCTTTTTCAAGCACGTATCAGCCCAGAGCCTGGACGCGCTCCACGATGGCCTTCTGCTCGTCATTCAAGAAGGTATCATACATGGGAGCCACGGCATCCTGGAACTCCTTGACCTCTTCGTCGGTCAGAGTCGTGAGGGTGCAGCCCTTCTCCTCGGCGATCTTGGCGTTCTTTGCCTCGGAATCCTCCCAAGCGTCACGGTGCCAGACCTCGGCTTCCTTGGCGCAGTCGAAGATGATCTGCTGGTCCTCGGCGGACAGCTTGTCCATGGTCTGCTTGGAGGCCAGGATCATATCGGGCATGTAGGAGTGGCCGTCATAGGTCCAGTAGGGAGCGACCTCCCAGAAGGACATCTCAATGTAGGAAGTCATGTTGTTCTCGGCGCCGTCCACAACGCCGGTCTGGATGGAGGAATAGGTGTCGTTGAAGGGCAGGCCCACGCCGATGCCGCCCAGGGAATCCATCAAAGTCAGCATCAGATCGGACTCGGAGACGCGGATCTTCATGCCGGCCAGGTCAGCGGGGGTGTGGATCTCCTTCTTGGCGTTGAAGAAGTTGCGGGAGCCGGGATGCAGGTAGGTGATGCCCACCAGGTTGTTGGCCTTGAAGGTCTCGAACACTTCCTGGCCGATCTCGCCGTCCAGGACCTCGAACAGGTGGTCCACGCTGGTGTACTCATAGGGCATCTGCAGGGCGTTCATGAGGGGAGCGAACTCAGCGGAGGCGCCGGAGGATACACGGGTGAAGTCCAGGCCGCCGAACTGGCACTGCTCGATGGTGGAGCGCTCGTCGCCCAGCTCGCCGGCGAAGTGGCACTCGATGGTGATGCGGCCGTCGGTCTTCTCGTTCACCAGGTCGGCAAACATCTGGCAGGCCTGGCTGGTGATGTGCTCGGCGTTGTGGCTGTTGGCCAGGCGCAGGACCACGGTCTCCGTGGAAGCAGCGGGGGTCTCGTTGGATTCGGAAGCAGCGGGAGTCTCTTCTTTTTTGCTGCCGCAGCCGGCGCACAGGGCCAGCACCGTGCAGACAGCCAGCAGAGTTGCAAGGAACTTTTTCATTTCTTTTCCTCCGTCTTTTCGGCTTTTTCAAGCACTTTTTTGTATATCTATTTTATAAGACTTTCAAATATTAAGAAATCGTAAAGTTTTGCTCTTTTGTCGTCTATTTTTTATTTAGATTCAAAAGTTCCCCTTAAATTTTGTGTAAAAATAACAACAGCAGGCGTTTGCCTGCTGCTGCTGTTTCGTTTCAAACTGCTATTTTCCCCGGCTGCGGTAGATGGTGGGCGTGCATCCCACCGCTCGCTTGAACACCTTTGTAAAATAGTTGGAATCCGGATAGCCCACGGAGCGTCCCACCTCGCTGACGCTCATCTCCGTATCCAGCAGGCGCTGCTTGGCCTTTTCGATGCGGTAGCCGGTGAACAGCTCCAAAAACGTCTGTCCCGTAGCCGCCTTCACCTGTCTGGAGAAGTAAAAGGGGCTCATGCCCATGCTCTCCGCCGCGGCCTCCAGGGCGACATCCTCCGTGTAATGCTGGTGGAGCCAGACCCGCAACGCCGCCTCGAAGGGTGTGGCGTCCTTGGGGGCCTGGGGCGCCACATCGAAAAATTTCTGGAGCATTTCCCGCAGGTCCGCCTCCGAGGCGGGCTTGAGCAGGTAGTCCTCCCCGCCGGAACGCAGGGCTCCCACGGCGTAGTCAAACCGATCATAGGCCGTCAAAAACACCACATGGGTCTCCGGCATCTGGCTTTTTACCACAGCGGCTGCCTCCAGGCCGTTTTTATAAGGCATCTCGATGTCCATAAAAATGAGGTACGGCTTCACTTGAACCGCCTTTGTCACCGCCTCGTTTCCGTCCGCCGCCGTTTCGATCAGCGCCGCTTCCCCCAGAATACTCCGCAGCCTGGACGCCAGTGCCGCCCGGCTCCGCGCCTCATCCTCGGCCACCAGGATCTTGATCATGGTCCGTTCCTCCTCCAACAGTGATCCGCGCGCAGGTGCCCACGCCGGGGACGCTGCACACATCCAGCCGGCCGCCGCTGTACTCCATACGCTCGGCGATATTTTTCAGTCCCACGGACCGGCGCTCCCCGGCGGCAGCGGCGCCCAGGCGGCTTGTGTCAAAGCCGCAGCCGTTGTCCGTGACTGTGATGACAATGTTCCCTGTCCGGTCCCGGCGGGAGCGGACCCGAATGCAGCCGCCCTCCGTGCACTGCCGCAGGCCGTGGAGGATGGCGTTTTCCACCAGGGGCTGCAAAATAAACTTGGGCACCGGCACATCCTCCAGCGCCGGGTCCGACCGCACCTCCATGGTGATGCGGTCGCCGTACCGGGTCTCCTGCAGCTCCATGTAGTCCCGCAGCAGCTGGATCTCCCGGCCCAGGGGCACCACCTTCTCATCGCTTTCCAGGGAGTACCGGAAAAAGCTGGACAGACGCAGCACCAGATCCTCCGAAAGCGGGGCGCCCTCCTCCCGGGCCAGGGCGGCGATGGTGGAAAGGGTATTGAACAGGAAGTGGGGGTTGATCTGGCTTTGCAGCTGGGCAAAGCGCCCCTCCTGGAGCTTGTGCTGCATCTGGGCGGCCTCCACCTCTTTTTCCAGCAGGCTCTTTTCCATCTCCGCCTGCTTTTCCAAAGCGTGGATGGTCCGGCGGATCTCAGTCTGCATGAGGTTGAAGGACCGGGCGGCCCGTCCCAGCTCGTCATTGCCGCGGACCTCCAGCGGCGGCGCGTCATACCGACCGGCGCTGATATGGTCCGCCGCCCCGCCCAGGTCCTCCAGAGGCCGCAGAACGCTGCGGGTCAGGATCAGCAAAATGACGATCATCAGCACGGTGGCTCCCACGAGGAAGCCGCTGAAGCGCCGGCTGTTGAGGTTGTTGGCGGTCTCGATCTCCTGCCACTGCTCCCCGCCCCGCTCCATACAGCTGTTGAGCAGCTCGCGGGTGTAGCCGTCGATGTACGCGGCCTGGCTCTTGAGGGAAAAGTACCGCTGAATGAACGCGTCACCGCTCCGGCCCGTGTTCAAAAAGACGACCTGTGTTTCCCGGTAGTGCTCCATGGCGTTGCAGATGGCCCGCTTCAGCACATATTCCTCCCGCCGGTCCGCGGCCAGGTCCGGCCGCAGCAGTTCCATCCTGCGGTCCGTCTCCTCACCGGCCAGGCGGTAATTGCGGTCCACATCCAGCGCCGGGCGGATATAGGCCTCCAGCCACACATTCTCCTCGGAAAAGGCGTCCATAAAGCCGGTGATCTCGATGTAGTCGTTCATGATGACATCGGACTTGCGGCTGAAATCCCGGAACTGCATCATCTCGTAGGCCACCAGCGCCCACATGGAGGCGATCATGATGCCCACCAGAATACTGCTCTTGGTCTTGATGGAAACGTCGCGCCACTTCTGAAGAAGCTTTTTCATGCTTGTACCCCCGGTGCATATGTAAGTTCAGTATAGCGTATTTTGACGGAAACCGCTACGGTTTTTTTGCTTTCTCTGTCAAATCTGATAAATTTATTGAACACAGGAAAACAGTAGGTTGACGCTGCCCCCACCGCAAATATAACATGTTGCTATATCTAATCATCAATATTTCCGATATATATTCCAAAACGAAGAGAAAGAAGGCATATCCATGCATGATCTGAAGAAAGCGGGCTTCGCTACCCGCCAGATCCACGCCGGCAAGTCCGCCAACAGTGCCGGTGCCCTCTGCACCCCTATCTACCAGACCTCTACCTTCGCCTTTGACACGGTGGAGCAGGGCGGCGCCCGCTTCGCCGGTGAGGAAAGCGGCTACATCTACACCCGGCTCGCCAACCCCTCCCTGCTGCAGGTGGAGGAAAAGCTGGCCGCCCTGGAGGGCGGCGAGGCTGCCCTCGCCACCGCTTCCGGCATGGGCGCCGTGTCCGCCACCCTTTGGAGCCTGGTGGAAGCCGGCGACGAGATCGTGGCGGACGAGACGCTGTACGGCTGCACCTTCACCCTGCTGACCCACGGTCTGACCAAGTTCGGCGTGAAGGTGACCCTGGTGGACATGACCGACGTGGAAAACGTGAAGAAGGCCCTGTCTCCCAAGACCAAGGTGGTCTACTTTGAGACCCCCTGCAACCCCAATTTGAAAATCGTGGACATCCAGGCGGTGGCCGAGGCGGCCCACGCCTATAACCCCGCCATCCAGGTGGTGACGGACAACACCTTCTGCTCTCCCTACCTGCAGCGTCCCCTGAGCCTGGGCGCCGACATCGTGGTCCACAGCGCCACCAAGTACATCAACGGCCACAGCGATGTCATCGCCGGCTTTATCGTGGGCACCCGGGAATTCATTGAGACCTGCCGCTCTACCGGCTTGAAGGATATGACCGGCGCCGTCATGAGCCCCTTTGACGCCTTCCTCATTGCCCGCGGCTTGAAGACTCTGGATATCCGCATGGACCGTCACTGCGCCAACGCCCGGAAGGTGGCGGAGTTCTTCCGCGGCCACAGCGCCGTGGCCAAGGTCTACTATCCCGGTTTTGAGGATTTCCCCGGCCATGACGTGGCCAAAAAGCAGATGAAGGACTTCGGCGGCATGGTCTCCATTGAGCTGAAGGCCGACCGCGCCGCCACCGCCGCCGCCTTGAACAAGCTGCAGCTGTGCACCATCGCCGTCTCCCTGGGCGGCGCCGAGACCCTGGTGGAGCACGCCGCCTCCATGACCCACTCCACCTACACCGCCGAGGAGCTGGCCGCCTCCAACATCTCCGAGGGCCTGGTCCGCATCAGCGTGGGCCTGGAGGACCCCGAGGATGTCATCGCCGACTTCAAGCAGGCTCTGGACACCCTGCTGTAAGCCCGCTTCCCCTTAGGTGCCGGTGGGAAAGCACCGGCACCTAAGGCTGTCGAAAAAGTCCAGCATAGCTGGGCTTTATCGCATTTATATGGTAAAATAAGCATGGGTGATGAAAGATGCTGGAACGAGGGAAACTGGATCGCGGAATCGTAGA
>NZ_JBQKKR010000024.1:0-8645 GCF_052116665.1 Dysosmobacter sp. Sow4_B12
CGGAAATGGAATGACTCTGTCCATTTCCTGTTCTCAATTCTATTTCCCCGAATTTGCGCTGAAACCCCGGTTGCTGCCTAATGCACAACCGGGGTTTCTCGACAGGCTGAAACTGCCTCCGTCCCGCGGGACGGAGGCAGTTTTTACTCACTTACTCGTACAGTTCTTCGTCGGCGTAGTCGTCATACTCGCTGCCGAATTTCTTGGCAAGGCGCTTTTTCATGCCGCAGTAGCCCACGGACAGGTCATGCCATCCGCCGATCAGCAGGCAGACAAAAGCGGCGAAGGCCAGGCTGGCGCCGATGATCTTCATGACCATGCTTGCGGTTTTGCTCATAACGCGAATATCCTCCTTCATACAGGATGTCTTTGTTGTGGATGTTTTGTCCTTATGATACACCGTTTCCCGGGATCTTACAACTGTTTTCCGCCTCAGCGGTAAATATCCTCAATAGCCACCCGGTCCCCCAGAAGATACGGCAGGAATTTTCCCATCAAAGGCACATAGGCCGCCACGAACACCAGCGACGCCGCCCAGGCCGCGGGACGCTTTTTCCGTCCGGGCACCGCCAGGCCGATCAGCACGCCCAGCGCGCAGAGGCATATCTTCAGCACCGCTATGTCCCGCCAGCCGCAGGCCTTGAGGTAGCGGTCCGCCGCGTCGGTCAATCTCTTCATACCGTGATACCTCCCTTTTTGGATGATGCCGTCTGTTGGAGCTATTTGTTTGATTGTACCACATCCGCGGCGGAAATGGAAGTGGATTTCACAGCCCGCCGCCGAAAAAAGCCGCCGCTTTTCAGAAAGCGGCGGCTTTTCATCAGAAGGACAGCAGGATGCCCACCACAGCGGCGCAGGCGATGTACACCACCGGATGGAGCTTGAACTTCTTGATGGCGGCAAAGGCCGCCACAAAGAAGATGATCTTCTTGAGGTCAAAGGCATCCATCAGCACGCCGGTCTGATGATACAGATCAAAGTGGAACATGGACACCTTCACCACGCTGAGGCCGGCAGCGGCGATGAGGCCGGTGACAGCGGGGCGCAGGCCGTAAAACGCGGCGTCCACCAGCTTGCTGCCCCGGAACTTTTCCAGGTAACGGGATACCGTCACCACGATGACGATGGCCGGCAGGATCTCGCCCATGGTGGCCACCACGCCGCCCAAGAAACCCGCCACGTTGCAGCCCACATATGTGGCCATGTTGATGCCGATGGGACCGGGGGTGGACTCAGAGATGGCGATCATGTCCGTGATGAGGGACTGGGAATACCAGCCGGTCTTTTCCGCCAGGTCCTGCAAAAAGGGCAGCGTGGCCATGCCGCCGCCCACGGCGAACAGGCCGATCTTCAAAAACTCCCAGAAAAGCTGTAAATAGATCATTTCGCGTCACCCTCCTTCGGCGTTTTGATCTCCCGCCACTTGGCCGCCACGCCCAGCAGGGCGCAGGCAATGACCAGCAGGATGGGGGAAATGTCGGTGAACACGCTCAGCGCCAGCATCACCAGGCACAGGATAATACCAAAGGTATCTTTGACGCCCTTTTTCCACATGCTGATGACCGCGTCCAAAATCAGCGCCGCCACGCACACGGAGATGCCCGCCAGGGCGTGCTGGACGTAGACGTTATCCTGGAAGTTGGACAGGAAGAACGCGATGATGGAAATGATGATGATGCAGGGGGACACCATGCCCAAGGCCGCGGCCACGGCGCCGGGAACCTTGCGCTGCTTGTAGCCGATGAACACGGAGACATTGACGGCGATGATGCCGGGCAGGCCCTGGCTCAGGGCGTAATAGTCCATAATGTTCTCCTCGTCCATCCACTTGTGCTTCTGGACGATCTCCCGCCGCAGGATGGGCAGCATGGCATAGCCACCGCCGAAGGTGACGGCGCCCATGCGGAAAAACAGGGTATACAGGATCAATAGATCGTGCAGCATGTCTTGCCTTCTTTCTTCTTTTTTCACCACACCAACGCGCCGCGCGCCGTTTCCGGCGCGCGGCTGCATCGGAGTTAAGCCGTGCTATCATAACACGATTGCAGGCGGCAGGCAATCCCTTTCCGCCAAATATGCGCGTTTTTTACCAGGCGGCGATGGTGCCGTCGGCCCGGGGCTCGGTGCCGCCCACCAGGGTGCCGTCGTCCATGCGCCAGATGATCTCGCCGCGGCCCATACCCAGGTTGGCGTTGACAATGGTGACCTCATGGCCCATGTCGGCCAGCTTCTGGGCGATGTGGGCGGGGACTTCACGCTCCAGCTGGACCTTCTTCTCGCCCACCCACTGGAAGCGGGGCGCGTCCAGGCTCTCCTGGGGATTCATGTGGTAGTCGATGGCGTTGACGATGACCTGCACGTGGCCCTGGGGCTGCATGAAGCCGCCCATAACGCCGAAGGGACCGACAGCCTTGCCGTCCTTGCACAGGAAGCCGGGAATGATGGTGTGGTAAGCCTTCTTGCCTCCCTCCAGGTAGTTGTCGCTCTCGGGGTCCATGGAGAAGTTGGCGCCCCGGTCCTGCAGGGTGATGGCGGTGCCGGGAATGACGACGCCGGAGCCGAAGCGGTTGTAGTTGGACTGGATGAAAGAGACCATGTTGCCCTCGCCGTCAGCTACGCAGAAGTACACGGTGCCGCCGCAGGAGGGGTCGCCCGCCTCGGGATAGATGGCCTTGTCGGTGATGAGGGCCCGGCGAACGTCGGCATAGCGGTCAGAGAGCATGTCGGAGACCTTGGTCTTCATGTAGCGGGGGTCCGCCACGAACTTCTTGGTATCCACGAAAGCCAGCTTCGTGGCTTCGATCATGTAATGGTAGGCCATGGCGGACTCCCGCTCCTGGCCCAGGTCCAGGCCCTTGAGCATGTTCAGCGCCATCAAGGCGGTGATGCCGTGGCCGTTGGGAGGCATCTCACAGACGTCATAGCCCTTGTAGTTGACGGAGATGGGCTCCACCCAGCCGGCCTCGTAGTTTTCGAAGTCGCTCTCGGCGAAGAAGCCGCCGGTCTTGTTGGAGAAGTCCACGATCTTCTTCATGATCTCGCCGTGGTAGTAGCTCTCGCAGTCCGTGGCGGCCAGAGACTCCAGAGTCGTGGCAAAGTCGGGATTATAGAAGGTGTCGCCGGGCTCATAGGTCTTGCCGTCCTTGGTGAAGTACTGCAGCCAGGGACCGAACACCTCAGGCTCCTTCTCCGCGGCGGCGGTAAAGCGGGCCACCTCGGCCTTCCACTGCTTGTACACGTTCACAGGGATGCAGAAGCCCTCCCGGGCGTAGCGGATGGCGGGCGCCATCAGCTCGGTCATGGGCTTGGTGCCGAAGCGCTGGCGCAGCTTGGCCCATGCGCTGGGAGCGCCGGGGACCATGGTGGGCAGCCAGCCGTTCATGGGCACGGCGGTGTAGCCGGCCTCCCGGACCTTCTCGGCGGACAGGGCCATGGGGGCGACGCCGGAGCCGTCCAGGCCGTACAGCTTGGAATCCTTGGCGCTCCACACCAGGGCAAAGCAGTCGCTGCCCAGGCCGTTGCCGGTGGGCTCCACCAGAGGCAGCGTGGTGGCCATGGCGATGGCGGCGTCCATGGCGTTGCCGCCGGCCTTCATAATGTCCAGGCCCACCTGAGAGGCAATGGGGGAGGTGGAACAGGCCATGCCCTTTTTGGCATAGACGATGTTCCGGTGAGAGGCGTAGGAATACTTCTGAGGATCAAATTGCAGCATATGCGTTCTCCCTTTCACAAAACAATATTCAACGGCTCAAACAGGCCGCAAATTCATACAGGCATCTACATTTTTATACAATATATCATTGTTTTCTTTGCCCGTCTAACACTTTGTAGCGATAAATTGATAACTATAAATTATAATTTCAATAATTACAGTGGTATCTCCTGCGTTTTTATGCTATACTACACAAAAACCCCCGTTTGCACGCGAAGGGCAGAGGTGTTTGTACCATGGAAATTTTTCAGCTGATCCAATTTCAAGCCGTGGCCGAGCTGGAGCACATGACCCAGGCGGCCCAGCGGCTGAACCTTGCCCAGCCGGCTTTGAGCCGGACCATTCAAAATTTGGAGAACGAGCTGGGTGCCTCCCTGTTCGACCGCAGCGGCCGGCGCATGCATCTCAACGAAAACGGGCGCATCCTGCTGCGGTATTCCCGGCAGATCCTCTCCTCCATCCAGGATGCGAAAAACGAGATCGCCGCCCAGAAAAGCGAGGCCCGAACCTGCATCCGCCTGTGCGTCCATTCCGCCACCGCCCTCATCCCCCATCTGCTGCTGGAGTTCCGCCGTGCCCGGCCAGACATCCGCTTTGAGATCGTCCAGCGGATGTTCCAGGATACGGAGCCGCCGGAATACGACATGCTCCTCGACTCCATCGCCGGAGACGAGGTCCTGCCCCGGAACTCCCGCCTGCTGGTGCAGGAGGACGCCATGTTGGCTGTTCCGACGAACCACCCTCTGGCCCGACGGAGCAGCGTCTCCCTGGCGGATGTCCGGGAGGAGCCCTTTGTGAGCCTCCGGCGGGACCGCCCTTGGGCCCGCATTATTCAAAAGGCCTGCAACGAGGTGAACTTCGCCCCCTGTATCGTGGCGGAAAGCGACAACCCCATCACCCTGTGCGATTTTGTCCGCTGCGGGCTAGGGGTCTGCTTCCTGCCCAGCCGCACAGGCCTTCCCCCCATGGGCGACGGCATTGTCCTGGTGCCGCTGGCGGACTTTGCCTATACCCGCCACCTGTACCTCCACTGGTGCTACAACGCCTACCTGCCGCCCCATGTGGCGGCCTTCCGGGATTTTGCGACAGACTGGTTCGCACGTCTAAGCGCCCAGTAAAGCACAAAAAAGAACGCCCTGCCGGGCGTTCTTTTTCGGTTCGGTCACTGCTCCCACTGCACGTCGACAATGGTTCCTCCGTTGATCTCGATATACTCGCTTTTCAGAATGTAATCCTTCTTGCCGATGCGGACCTCCTGGTCTCCCACCTTGGTGGTCATGACCTCCGTGGTGGGCGTCTGGGTGGTGGCGGTGAAATACAGCGTCACATGGTCCAGATCCTCCACCCACTGGCCATCGGGCCCCAGTACATAATACGGCACCTTCTCCACAGCCTCGATCTGGCCGCCCACCAGGGCGCCGGAGGCCATCAGCGGAGAGGGCAGGTGCTCCAGGCAGTTTTCATACAGTTCCGCCGGCACTCCCTCGGCCCGTACCACATAGGTGACCTTGGTCATGGGAGTCTCCGCGGTCTCACCGCCGCCCCGGTGCATGAGCTTCATGCCGGCAAATACCAGCACCGCCAGGATCAAGACCACAGCGATGATGTCAATGATATTGAAACTTCCAACACGCTTTGCTTTTTGTTCCATAATTTCCTCCATAACAGGCGAAAAGCCCGGCTGTTTCTCTGTGGACAATGTCCGCAAAACATTGTATAATATTTTCCGCCATTTCACAAGACCATTTTCAAAAGAAGCGCCCATGCGTGAAAAAACGCGCCGGCTGGCGCGTCCAGCGGCGCACGGAGGGTTTGCATGAAAGTTATCCATCTCATCAGCGGCGGCGATTCCGGCGGTGCCAAGACCCATGTGCTGAGCCTGCTGCAGCATCTCAACAAAACCATCACCGCCCAGCTGGTGTGCTTCCGGGACGGCCCCTTTGCCGACGAGGCCCGCTCCATGGGCATCCCCACCGCCATCTGCGGCGGCAACAACATCTTCCGCATCCGCCGGCAGCTGACGGATACCATCCGCCAAGAGGGTTATGAGCTCATCCACTGCCACGGCGCCCGGGCCAATATGATCGGCGCCCTGCTGCGCAAGACCACCGGACTGCCGGTGGTGACCACTGTCCACAGCGACTACCGCCTGGACTACATGGGCCGTCCCCTCAGCCGCCTGACCTTCGGCACCATCAACGCCTACGCCCTGCGGAAGCTGGACTACCGCATCGGCGTGTCCGACGCCATGGTGGACCTGCTCATCTCCCGGGGCTTCCCCGCCGACCGCTTCTACGCCATTTACAACGGCATCGACTTCACCCCCGCCCCGCCCCAGGGGGACCGGCTCCCCTACCTAATGAGCCTGGGGGCCGACGTGGACGATGATTCCGTGGTGGTGGGCATCGCCGCCCGCCTCAATCCCGTCAAGGACATGTCCACCCTCATCCGGGGCTTTGCCGCCGGATACCGCAAATGTCCCCGGCTGCGTCTGGTCATCGCCGGCGACGGCGAGGAGCGGGAAAAGCTGGAGAACCTGGCCCGGGAGCTGGGCGTGGAAAAGCAGGTGACCTTTGCCGGCTGGATCAGCGGCGGTATGGACCGCTTCTACTCCGCCCTGGACATCAACGCCCTCACCTCCTTGTCCGAGACCTTCCCCTACGCTCTGACGGAGGGCGCCCGGTTCCACCTGGCCACTGTGGCTACCGCCGTGGGCGGCATCCCCTACCTCATCGACTCCAGCGTCAACGGCTTCCTGGTCCCCTCCGGAGACTGGCAGGCCCTGGGAGAGCACCTGGCCGCCCTGGGCAATGACGATGCCCTGCGCCATGAGATGGGGGAAAAGCTCTATCAAAAGGCCTCCACCCAGTTCTCCATCCAAAAGACCGTGGACACCCAGCTGCACATCTACCGGGAGATCATTCGCCGCCACAGCCGCCCCAATGCGGACCGGGACGGCGTGGTCATCTGCGGCGCCTACGGCCGGGGCAACGCCGGCGATGACGCCATTTTGGAGGCCATCCTCCAGGAGATGCGCTCCATCGACCCGGACATGCCGGTGCTGGTGCTGTCCAAGGACCCCAAATCCACCCGTCTGGCCTACCGGGTCCAGGCGGTGCACCGCTCCAACTTCCCCGCCTGGCTGCGGGCCATGCGCCGTGCGAAGCTCTATATCAACGGCGGCGGCAGCCTCATTCAGGACGTGACCTCCCGCCGTTCCCTGTGGTTTTACCTCCACAACATCAGCGCCGCCAAAAAGGCCGGCTGCAGGGTGCAGATGTACGGCTGCGGCATCGGTCCCGTCACCCGGGAAAACCACCGCCGTTTGGCGGCCCGGGTACTGAACGCCAACGTGGACGTCATCACTCTCCGGGAGCCGGACTCCCGGGAGGAGCTGCGGCTCATGGGTGTCACAAAGCCGGAGATTTTGCTGACGGCGGACCCAGCCTTGACCCTGCGCAGGGCCAGTGACGACGAGATCGACAGCGTAATGCTCCGTGCCGGCATCCCGCCCCACGGCAAATATATCTGCTTCGCCCTGCGGCAGTGGAAGGGCTTTGAGGAAAAGGCGCCCTTGTTCGGTGCTGCCGCTCAATACGCCTACGATACCTACGGCTTGACGCCGGTATTCACCGCCGTGGAAAAGCATCTGGACCCGGTGGCCCACCGTTTGGCCGCCAAGTCTCTGACCACCCCCCACTATTTTCTGGACGACGCCGGCGGCGCGGGCACCATCATCGGCGCCCTCAGCCGTATGGAGGTCGTTGTGTCCATGCGGCTCCACGCCTTGATTTTCGCAGCCGGCCAGGGCATCCCGCTGGCTGGCGTGGTGTATGACCCCAAGGTCTCCGCCTTCCTCAAATACATCGGCCAGGAGTTGTTTGTGGACCTGGACGCTTTGACAGAGGAGGGCCTGCGGCATATGATCGACCAGGCAGTGGGCCAGAGCCGCCGCCCGGAGGACCAGGCTGCCGCGGTGCGGCGCCTGCAGGAGCTGGAGCAGCAGAACGTGGCGGTGGCCCGCCGCCTGCTGCATCCATAACGCGGCCATCACATAGGAGATGAGGAAATGAGCAATCTCAGCCAGCGCATTCATTTCAATATGGCGTTCATCGGCGGCTATCTGGGTGTCCACGCCGTTTTGTCCTTCGGAAACCTCCTGGGCAACGCCCAGACGTCCAATCTCATCAGCGTCGTGACCAGCCTGCTGTCCGCCGACTGGACGCAGCTTCTGCTGCGCCTCGGCGGCATGCTGCTGTACATGGCGGCCATCGCCTTAACCGTGTACCTGCCGTCCCGGCTCCCCTGGGACCTGCGGCTCATCAGCGTGGCGCTGGACGCGGGGGCGGCTGTGATGGTCGGCTTTTTCCCCACGGATATCTATCCGGTGCTGGGCCTGTACCCGCTGTTTTTCGCCATGGCCTTTCAGTGGAACAGCTTCCCGGGCGCCGACGGCTTTGTCAGCTCTTCCATTTTCTCTACCAACAACCTGCGCCAGTTCACCATGGCCATGACCGAGGTGCTGGCCAACCACGACCCCACCCACCTGCCCAAGGCCGCCTTTTTCGGCAAGACGCTGTTATCCTTCCACGCCGGTGTGGCCGCCTCCTTTCTGCTGTGGCGGGTCCTCGGTCCCCACAGCGCCTGGCTGTGCCTCGTTCCCTGCGCTTCGGCCCTTTATCTGGTATGTACCCACATCCGGCGCGGGCAGAACGCTGGAGCGGCTTTTTGAGCATTTTTCTGATAACCGTCACGGCCATGTAACACATGGCCGTGAAAAATTTCAAAGAACATCGTGCAGCCAGCGCCTAATCGGCGCTGGCTCAGGCTGTCGAAAAAGTCCAGCATAGCTGGGCTTTATCGCATTTATATGGTAAAATAAGCATGGGTGATGAAAGATGCTGGAACGAGGGAAACTGGATCGCGGAATCGT
>NZ_JBQKKR010000025.1:0-3909 GCF_052116665.1 Dysosmobacter sp. Sow4_B12
GGCCGTCACCAGCCAAGTATTGTGGGCAGAAACGAGCTTAACTACCGTGTTCGGAATGGGAACGGGTGGACCCTCGTCCTAATCAGCACCAACTGCGTTATCCGTGTTACCGGAGAACATACACACTATACACTTTTCGCTTGCACTTGTCAAGCTTCTCCAAATCAAACATTTCATGTTTGATTTGTGGTGACCCGTACCGGATTCGAACCGATGTTAACGGCGTGAGAGGCCGCTGTCTTAACCACTTGACCAACGGGCCATGTCGTCGGAAGAAACTTCACTCCATTCGCTTCGGCCTCCGGCCAAAGCTCACAACGCTCCGTTCTTCCTCCTCTTTCCTCCGCAAACACTTCGCTGGTTTGCGTCGGATACAGAAGCTCTCTTCTGTTTCCCCATCCGAGGTGTACCCGCGTTGAGTACACCTCGAACAGGCTTGGTGCACCTTCACGGACTCGAACCGGGGACCCACTGATTAAGAGTCAGTTGCTCTACCAACTGAGCTAAAGGTGCGGGTTCTTAAGTGCCTTGCACCTTCAAAACCGAACAATGTATCTGCATTTCACTAAGGCTCATTGCCTGCATACTTTGTAGGTCAAGCCCTCGGGCTATTAGTACCGGTCAGCTACACACATTACTGCGCTTCCACCTCCGGCCTATCAACCAGGTAGTCTTCCTGGGCCCTTACCTCATGAAGAGTGAGAGATCTCATCTTAGGGGGAGTTTCACGCTTAGATGCTTTCAGCGTTTATCTCGTCCGTACATAGCTACCCAGCTATGCCCTTGGCAGGACAACTGGTGCACCAGAGGTACGTCCATCCCGGTCCTCTCGTACTAAGGACAGCTCCCTTCAAATCTCTTACGCCCGCAACAGATAGGGACCGAACTGTCTCACGACGTTCTGAACCCAGCTCGCGTGCCACTTTAATCGGCGAACAGCCGAACCCTTGGGACCGAATTCAGCCCCAGGATGTGACGAGCCGACATCGAGGTGCCAAACCTCCCCGTCGCTGTGGACGCTTGGGGGAGATCAGCCTGTTATCCCCAGGGTAGCTTTTATCCGTTGAGCGATGGCATTTCCACTCACATACCACCGGATCACTAACTCCAACTTTCGTTACTGCTCGACCCGTCGGTCTCGCAGTTAGGCTGGCTTTTACGTTTACACTCACTGCACGATTTCCGTCCGTGCTGAGCCAACCTTTGAGCGCCTCCGTTACATTTTTGGAGGCGACCGCCCCAGTCAAACTGCCCGCCTAACAGTGTCCCCCGACCGGATTCACGGCCGCAGGTTAGAAATCCAGCAGTCCAAGAGTGGTATCCCACCGGCGACTCCACAGAAGCTGACGCCCCTGCTTCCAAGTCTCCCACCTATCCTGTACATGAACTACCGAATTCCAGTATTAAGCTGCAGTAAAGCTCCATGGGGTCTTTCCGTCTAGTTGCGGGTAACTGGCATCTTCACCAGTACTACAATTTCGCCGGGTGGGCTGTTGAGACAGTGCCCAAATCATTACGCCTTTCGTGCGGGTCAGAACTTACCTGACAAGGAATTTCGCTACCTTAGGACCGTTATAGTTACGGCCGCCGTTTACCGGGGCTTCAATTCAATGCTTCGCTTGCGCTGACATCTCCTCTTAACCTTCCGGCACCGGGCAGGCGTCAGCCCATATACGTCATCTTTCGATTTAGCATAGACCTGTGTTTTTGGTAAACAGTTGCTTGGGCCTATTCACTGCGGCCTCTTTCGAGGCTCCCCTTCTTCCGAAGTTACGGGGTCAACTTGCCGAGTTCCTTAACAACCCTTCTCCCGTTGGCCTTAGGATTCTCTCCTCATCTACCTGTGTCGGTTTGCGGTACGGGCACCTTAGCATTCCCCAGAGCTTTTCTCGCCTCAAGGCATCGCCGACTTCGCTACTATAGTTTCGCTCCCTTTCGCCCGGGTCAACCAACGCCCGGGTTCGGCTATCCTCAAGTGTCCCTCTGGTTTAAGTTTCGGTGGTTACGGAATTTCTACCGTATGTGCATCGCCTACGCCTCTCGGCCTGAGCTTAGCTCCCGACTTACCTTGGGCGGACGAACCTTCCCCAAGAAACCTTAGATTTTCGGCCATTATGATTCCCACATAATTCTCGCTACTCATTCCGGCATTCTCACTTCTGTACAGTCCACCGCTCCTTCCGATGCGACTTCACCCCATACAGAACGCTCCCCTACCACTGTACTTGCGTACAATCCTAAGCTTCGGTTGTATGCTTAGCCCCGTTACATTTTCCGCGCAGAGTCACTCGACCAGTGAGCTATTACGCACTCTTTTAATGAGTGGCTGCTTCTGAGCCAACATCCTGGTTGTTTTCGCAATTCCACATCGTTTTCCACTTAGCATACATTTGGGACCTTAGCTGTAGGTCTGGGCTGTTTCCCTTTTGACAATGAAACTTATCTCACACTGTCTGACTGCTATGCATCAATTAGCCGGCATTCAGAGTTTGATAGGCGTTGGTAACCTTATCGGCCCCTCAACCATTCAGTGCTTTACCTCCGGTAATCTAACATAACGCTAGCCCTAAAGCTATTTCGGGGAGAACCAGCTATCTCCGAGTTCGATTGGAATTTCACCGCTACCCACAAGTCATCCGCCACCATTGCAACGGGGGTCGGTTCGGTCCTCCATGGGGTTTCACCCCCACTTCAACCTGCTCATGGGTAGGTCACCCGGTTTCGGGTCTATGGCAACGAACTTCATACGCCCTGTTCAGACTCGCTCTCGCTACGCCTCCGGTACTGAATACCTTAAGCTTGCTCGTTACTATAACTCGCCGGACCGTTCTACAAAAAGTACGTCATCACACTTTAACGTGCTTTGACTGCTTGTAAGCACAAGGTTTCAGGTTCTCTTTCACTCCCCTCCCGGGGTCCTTTTCACCTTTCCCTCACGGTACTGCTCCTCTATCGGTCACTGAGTAGTATTTAGGCTTGGAGGGTGGTCCCCCCTGTTTCCCACCGGGTTTCACGTGTCCAGCGGTACTCTGGATACAGTCTCACAGTCTTCTCTTTCAGATACGGGGCTCTCACCCTCTGTGGCCGGCCTTCCCATGCCGTTCTCCTAGATAACCTCTGCTAAATGACTGTCCACAACCCCGGAGAATAAATCCTCCGGTTTGGCCTCTTCCGTGTTCGCTCGCCACTACTTACGGAATCTCGGTTGATGTCTCTTCCTCGCCCTACTTAGATGTTTCAGTTCAGGCGGTTCCCTTCCTACACCTATTTGATTCAATGCAGGATGACTGGATATTGTCCAGCCGGGTTGCCCCATTCGGAAATCCCCGGATCAATGGATATTTGCTCCTCCCCGAGGCTTATCGCAGCTTGTCGCGTCCTTCATCGGCTCTCAGTGCCAAGGCATTCCCCTTGCGCTCTTTATAGCTTGACCAATCGAAAACGTGCTTTCGCTCGTTCTCGTTTGTGAATTATGCAGGCAATCTCAGATTGAAATTGTAATCGTTACCCTTCATCCTTTCGGATGTTGTTCCACAATTAAATTTACGCTTTCCGTGTCCTTTCAGACACGGAACCTCTCTGTTGCCTTACTTCACTTGCATTTACATTGTTCAGTTTTCAAGGTGCAAAACACTTCCAGCCTCGTTTGAAGCCAGATTGAAACACTCAAACTGTTGAATGCTTCAATCTAATCTCAAATGGTGGAGATTAGCGGGATCGAACCGCTGACCTCCTGCTTGCAAGGCAGGCGCTCTCCCAGCTGAGCTAAACCCCCGTAATCTATTCCCATCCGTCTCCGGACTTCTTTTTGTTGGTGGGCCCGAGTGGGCTCGAACCACCGACCTTACGATTATCAGTCGTACGCTCTAGCCAGCTGAGCTACGGGCCCATAACCACCAAGGGTACGTG
>NZ_JBQKKR010000027.1:0-1409 GCF_052116665.1 Dysosmobacter sp. Sow4_B12
AAGGTGGACATCCCCGCCAGCTGGGCCGATGCTGCCGACACCCCTGTTGTGGAGCCCGTGGGCGCTTCCCAGTTCGTCAAGGACATCGTCATCCCCATGGACCGCCAGAAGGGCGACAAGCTGCCTGTCTCTGTGTTCAAGAAGCACGGCGTGCTGGACGGCACCTGGGAAAACGGCACCTCCGCCTTCTCCAAGCGTGGTGTCGCCACCAAGGTGCCCAAGTGGAACGCCGAGAGCTGCATCCAGTGCAACCGCTGCGCCATGTGCTGCCCCCACGCCGCCATCCGTCCCGTGCTGCTGACCGAGGAGGAGAAGGCCCAGGTGCCCGCTTCCTTCGTCACTGTGCCCGCCAAGGGCCTGGGCAAGGACGCCCCCGCATACTCCTTCCGCATGCAGATCTCTCCCTATGACTGCCTGGGCTGCGGCGTGTGCCTCACCGCCTGCCCCGCCAACAAGAATGAGAAGATGGCCGACGCCCTGGTCATGACCCCCTTCGAGGAGATGAAGCCCGAGCAGGAGAACTTCGACAAGGTGGCCATGAACGACGCCTACCTCAAGAAGGACGTTATCAACAGCAAGTCCGTCAAGAACATGCAGTTCGCCAAGCCCTACTTCCAGTTCTCCGCCGCCTGCGCCGGCTGCGCCGAGACCACCTACATCAAGCTGCTGAGCCAGATGGTGGGCGACCGCATGTACGCCGGCAACGCCGCCGGCTGCTCCTCCGCCATTTCCGGCGGCGCCCCCATCCTGCCCTACTGCAAGGACAGCCAGGGCCGCGGCCCCGCCTGGGAGCACTCCCTGTTCGAGGACAACGCCGAGTTCGCCTATGGCTTCTTCCACGCCCAGGACGCCATCCGCAAGGAGCTACTCATCCGTCTGGACAGCATCAAGGAGTCCGGCATCGCCGTTCTTGCCATCGACGACTACCAGGCCAACTGGAACGACGGCGAGAAGTCCCGGGCCGTGTCCGACGCTCTGATCGCCGCCCTGGAGGCCGCTGAGCAGACCGAGGACGTGGCCTATGTCCTGGAGAACAAGGAATACCTGGCCAAGAAGTCCGTGTGGGCCATCGGCGGCGACGGCTGGGCCTACGACATCGGCTTCGGCGGCATCGACCACGTGATGGCGCAGAACCGGAACGTGAACCTGCTGGTGCTGGACACCGAGGTGTACTCCAACACCGGCGGACAGTCCTCCAAGTCCACTCCCACCTCCGCTGTGGCCAAGTTCGCCGCCGGCGGCAAGCAGGTGGCCAAGAAGGACCTGGGCGCCATCCTCATGAGCTACGGCTACGTGTATGTGGCCCAGGTGGCCATGGGCTGGGATCAGGCCCAGACGCTGAAGGCACTGCGGGAGGCCGAGGAGTACGATGGTCCCGCCATCGTCATCTGCTACTGCCCCTGCCTGGA
>NZ_JBQKKR010000028.1:0-1009 GCF_052116665.1 Dysosmobacter sp. Sow4_B12
GAAGGATGCGCTTCGGATAGCAGCCTATGCACTTGAAAAATCCTACAAACTCGTACCGTATAGCTCAATGGAGCAAAAGTATGAGGACTTGAAATTCCTTTCCCGCCAATACAACCAACGTATCTCTTATGTTGCAAAGCTGAAGGTTCAGCTTATATCTCTGCTGGATCAAACGATGCCTGGGATTACAAAAATACTGCCATTGAACAGTAGAAATCCCGAAAAATGTGCGTTGTTGCTCTTCATCAAACGATTCAAGTCCTTTGATGAGATTCAGCGAATTGGAAAGGCTCGGTTCCTGGCGTCCTATGATGTCTTGGCGAAAAAGGCTTCAGAACGCAGCGCATCCAGCAAGGGTCTCAGTATCTACGAGCTCGCTGCTGACAGCATTACCACCCGCGGTGAAGACCCTTACATTTGGCTCTCACAAAATCAATGTGTCGACTTGCTTTCCGCAACACAAAATGCTGCCGATGATATCATTTCTCAGATGAGAAATATCGCTGAAACGATTCCGGAATACAAGATACTCCGAGCAATGCATGGAGTCGGTGACCGTCTCGGACCGATTATCCTCGCTGAGATCGGTGACATACGTCGCTTTCACAGCGGCAAGGCATTGAACTCCTATGCCGGCAACGATGCCCCTCCATATCAATCCGGACAATTCGAGAGCAGAAATCGCCACATTTCAAAACGTGGCAGTTCTGCTCTCAGAAAGGCTTGTTACGAGGTAATGCAGGCCCTTAAACTGACAAAACCTCAAGACGACCCCGTGTACCTCTTTATGCTCAAAAAAGAACAGGAAGGGAAGCCTTTCAACGTAGCCAAGATGGCTGGCGTGAACAAGTTCCTCCGGATCTACTATGCCAGAGCGATGGAGCCTACAAGTAAACCGCTTTGATTCTACATCATTTTTTCAAAGCCCGCAATCTGATGGGTTAATTTGGTGCGCCATTTTTGCGTTGTAGTTTTCAGAAAAAGTCCTTGACAAACATTAGCAAGATTT
>NZ_JBQKKR010000029.1:0-954 GCF_052116665.1 Dysosmobacter sp. Sow4_B12
GATGTCGCCGCGGCCAGCCTGGTTCAAAGCGGTGACCACGTCTAGGTACACAGGCTCGCCCACGGAGCCGGTCTCCTTGGAGCGGTCCAGCACGGCGATGCGCTTGCAGGTGGCGGGGATGGCGGCGGCGAAGTGCTTCACGGAGAAGGGACGGTACAGGTGGATCTGCACCAGGCCCACCTTGCGGCCCTGGGCGTTCAGATAGTCCACGGTCTCCTTCACGGCCTCGGAGGCGGAGCACATCACCACGATGACCTCCTCCGCGTCGGGAGCGCCGTAGTAGTTGAACAGCTTGTAGTCCCGGCCGGTGAGCTTGTTGATCTCGTCCATGTAGTGCTGGACCGTATCGGGGATGGAGGCGGCCTTCTCGTTGGCGCCCTCCTTGCACTGGAAGTACACGTCGGGGTTGACGTTGTTGCCCCGGTTGGTGGGATGCTCGGGGTTCAGGGACTGGCGGCGGAACTCGCTGAGGGCCTTCTGGTCGATGAGGGGCCGCAGGTCCTCGTAGTCCAGAGCCTCGATGCGCTGCATCTCGTGAGAGGTGCGGAAGCCGTCGAAGCAGTGCATGAAGGCGTACTTGCCGCTGATGGCGGACAGGTGGGCCACAGCAGCCAGGTCCATGGCCTCCTGGGGGCAGGAGGACATCAGCATGGCGTAGCCGGTCATGCGGCAGGTCATGAAGTCGGTGTGGTCACCGAAGATGGAGTGGTGGTTGGAGGTGACCACGCGGGAGGCGATGTGCATGACGCTGGGGAGGAACTGGCCGCCCATGGCGTACATGGCGGGGATCATCAGCATCAGGCCCTGAGAGGAGGTGAAGGTGGTGGTCAGGGCGCCGGCCTGCAGGGAGCCGTGGCAGGTGCCGGCGGCGCCGGCCTCGGACTGCATCTGGATGACGTCCACGGTGGAGCCGAACAGGTTCTTCCGGCCCTTGGCGGACCACTCGTCCACCTT
>NZ_JBQKKR010000030.1:0-921 GCF_052116665.1 Dysosmobacter sp. Sow4_B12
GAGCAGCCCAGTCGCCGCTCGCGCGGATCGTGCGCCACTCGCGGCCCACCATCGTGGCAGCGGCCCGCGAACGGGCCAGCATCGCCTTCTCAGGCGACTGTGGTGACATCGCCCGGAGCCGCCATCAGCGCCTGCACCAGCGGGTCGGCATCCTGCTCGCGGAAGTAGGCCCGCTCCCGTTGCTTGCGCCCCTCGTCCCATCCCAGTTCGTCCCACACGCCCTCGCGAGAGAGGATCGGCACGCCGCCAGCCATCTTCGTGAGGGCGTCGGCTCGCTGTGAGTAGGTGGGGGTCGCGGGATCGTGCCACAGCGCCCTGATCTCGTTGCCGGGGAGCCATTCGCCGGTGCGGAGGCGTTCCCGCAGGCCCATCACCCACGCCCACGAGTCACCGTCGTACACGTTCATGCGCTCGACGTTGCGGATTAGACGGGCCTCATCGGCGCGGATCGCGCCCTCCGACGCAGGATTGACGGTGTCTTGACCGAGGTAGCGGGTCGGGAGCCCCAACATCCCGCCACACCAGCGCAGCATCGCGTTCACGGCGTCGGTAAAGTTCGACAGTTGCGCCGCGTCCCACGACCCGAACTTGGCGTCCTTGTTCGACGTGACCTTGAGGATGGTCATGTATGCCTCCCACGTCGCCATGGGTTTACCCGTCTTGGGGTTGATGAAGTCTTCCTTCTTGACGCCAGCGGCCCACCGGTGGGGCCACGCCAACGCCTCAGCGCCGATCTGCGTGTTCGTGATGATGCGGGCGATCGCGTCCGTCATCGGGATCACGTCCGCCATCTCTGACACGCCAGTCCAGCGGCCCGTGCGGGGCCGGTTCAGGAACATCACGACCGGCACTCGGCCAAGCTTGTGCTCGTCGGGGTCGAACTCGTCGGCCCAGTCGTGGCCGTCGCGGATCAGGTAGCGG
>NZ_JBQKKR010000031.1:0-755 GCF_052116665.1 Dysosmobacter sp. Sow4_B12
TGGGCAAATACTATATCGTCGATCCCGGCCTCCGCACCTACCTGTTAGGAAACCGGGGCGGCGATGTGGGACACATTCTGGAAAACATCGTTTATTTTGAACTGCTGCGGCGTGGTTATGAGGTGGCCATCGGCAAGGTTGGTGAAAAGGAGATCGACTTCATCGCAACAAAGATGAATGAGAAAAAGTATATCCAAGTCACTGACAACATGAACGCCCCCGAAACCCGCGCACGGGAGCTTGCGCCGCTGCAAGCTGTGCAGGACAATTACGAGAAGATCGTGATTGCCATGGACTGCGACCTTATCAGCGACGTGGACGGTATCAAAATCGTAAAGGCGCTGGACTTCCTGCTCAGCGAAGTGTAACTAAAAATCCGCTCTGAAAAATCAGGGCGGATTTTTTGACACACGGCGGTATCCGCGATACCATGAAGCCATCAAAGGATATGGAGGTACACACCATGAAGCGAGGAAGTTTTGCAGCCGGTTTTCTTACCTGCCTGCTGTTGGCTGGCGTCACTACCACGGCGTATGCTGCCGGGATCATGGCCGAGCGCAGTACCCATCGCGTATTTGTCGATGGACGGGAAGTACAGATGGAAGCCTATGTCATCAACGGCAACAACTATGTGAAGCTGCGGGACATTGGCGAACAGGTCGGTTTCAATGTTTATTGGGACAGCGTTAACGGCTGTGTGCAGGTGGAAAGCGGAAAGCCCTACACCGGAACCGCACCCCAGCAGACTGCCGCAG
>NZ_JBQKKR010000032.1:0-665 GCF_052116665.1 Dysosmobacter sp. Sow4_B12
TATGACAAGGTAACGAAGGCATTCCCCGAAGTAGAGACCATTGTTGCAGATTCCGCTTACAAGACTCCGCATATTTGCAAGAAAGTATTTGGTGATGGAAGGGTTCTCTCCACAGCCTATAAGCGTCCTCAAACGATGAAGGGCGGACACGAGTGGTGGAAATACGTCTATGATGAGTTCTACGACTGCATCATTTGCCCCGAATACCAGATTCTAAAATACAGCACCACGAACCGGGATGGATACCGGGAATACAAGAGCGACCCAAATATCTGCGCCAATTGCCCTACCAGAGAGCTCTGTACTCATTCCAAGGATTGCGTAAAGACGGTACAGCGCCATATCTGGAAAGGCTATGAGGATCTGGCGGACGATGTCCGATACACGCCTGTGTACCAGGACCTTTACAAGAAACGCAAAGAAACGATTGAACGAGACTTTGCAGATGCGAAAGAAAAACACGCCATGCGTTATACACAATACAGAGGCTTGGCCCAGGTAACAAAATGGGTGAAGCTTAAATTTGCTGCCATGAACCTCAAAAAACTGGCGAGGCGGAAATGGAATGACTCTGTCCATTTCCTGTTCTCAATTCTATTTCCCCGAATTTGCGCTGAAACCCCGGTTGCTGCCTAATGCACAACCGGGGTTTCTCGACAGGCTGA
>NZ_JBQKKR010000033.1:0-541 GCF_052116665.1 Dysosmobacter sp. Sow4_B12
TGTCCGTCTTCGCCTTATGAATCTCTACATCCCCGTATTTTTTCATCTGGTATGGATTAACGATGCAAACGGGAAATCCCACGTCTTGAAGCTTCTTGAGCACCGGGTAATGGTAGTGGCCAGTGTACTCCATAAGAATGGTTATGGGTTCTCCAAGTCCCTTCAGATATGTCACGAAAGCCTCCATATCCGGCTGCGTATGAGCCATTGTGAATGGACTTGCCAGAACTGTACCGTCTGAATCAATCACCGCAACGGTGCTCTTGGCTTTGGATATGTCGATTCCAACTGCGATCATGAAACTCCTCCTTCATTAGTTGAGATACGATTGGTTCCAGCACTTCAAAATTCAATCAGATTAGTCCGTGAAACGGGAGCAGTGATTTGTCCCAACTTGCTGAATCGAATGCAGAATGATGAAGGCTGGCTGACACATTTGTCTGCGGGCGTGGGGTCCCAATCGGAAATTCCGTCAGCCAATCACCTTCATCATAAAGGAAAAAGCGAAGGCTGTAACACCCTCGCTTATATATTACTAATC
>NZ_JBQKKR010000034.1:0-502 GCF_052116665.1 Dysosmobacter sp. Sow4_B12
CTTCTGGCGGTCCATGGGGATGACGATGTCCTTGACGAACTGGGAAGCGCCCACGGGCTCCACAACAGGGGTGTCGGCAGCATCGGCCCAGCTGGCGGGGATGTCCACCTTTACGGCGGCGCTGATGCCGGCGTCCACGGCGGCGTTGTTCTTGTCCACGATGGCCTGGCCGGCCTTCTTGAAGTAGGAGTTGTAGTTGTTCTTCTTCATGTCCTCCACGGCCATGTCCAGGGGAATGACCTTGGTCAAGGCGAAGAAGGCGGCCTGCAGGATGCTGTTGGTGCGGTTGGCGCCCAGGCCCACGGAAACGGCCAGCTTGGCCGCGTCAATGATGTAGAAGTTGGCGTGCTTCCGGGCCAGGTCCCGCTTCATCTTGCCGGGCAGGCGGGTTTCCAGCTCTTCCACGCTCCAGGGGCAGTTCAGCAGGAAGGTGCCGCCCTCCTTCAGATCCTCGGTGGTGTCGTACTTGTTGACGTAGGTGGGGGCATGGACCGCCACAAAA
>NZ_JBQKKR010000035.1:0-493 GCF_052116665.1 Dysosmobacter sp. Sow4_B12
TCCAGCTCTTCCACGCTCCAGGGGCAGTTCAGCAGGAAGGTGCCGCCCTCCTTCAGATCCTCGGTGGTGTCGTACTTGTTGACGTAGGTGGGGGCATGGACCGCCACAAAATCGGCGGAGGACACCAGGTAGGTGGAGCGGATGGGCTGGTCGCCGAAGCGCAGGTGGCTCTGGGTCAGGCCGCCGGACTTCATGGAGTCATAGGAGAAGTACGCCTGGGCATACTTGTCGGCCACCAGGCCGATGGTGGAGATGGCGTTCTTGTTGGCGCCCACGGTGCCGTCGCCGCCCAGGCCCCAGATCTTGCAGGAGACCTCGCCGGGATGCTTGAACTCCACTTCCTTGTAATCCAGGGAGGTGTGGGTCACGTCATCGTTGATGCCGATGGTGAAGTTGTTCTTGGGTTCGGCCTGCTTGAGGTTGTCATACACAGCGATGATCTGGCCGGGGGTGGTGTCCTTGGAGGAAAGACCGTAGCGGCCGCCCACCACGC
>NZ_JBQKKR010000036.1:0-411 GCF_052116665.1 Dysosmobacter sp. Sow4_B12
CACCGTCGATGTTGCTGGCGCACCCCACACGCCTGCGGCGTGCGGGGACCCCGCATAGGATTCAAATGGCCGGGCGGAGCCCGCCCATTTCAAGGTTTTGCTCCGCAAAACACTTGTGCGCCGCACTTGCGGCGGAGACCATCCACATCGACTTACTTTTTCAGCTCGCCGGTGGCCAGCTGCGTCAAGTAGGCGTTTAAGAATCCATCCAGGTCGCCGTCCATGACACCGTCGATGTTGCTGGCGCACCCCACACGCCTGCGGCGTGCGGGGACCCCGCATAGGATTCAAATGGCCGGGCGGAGCCCGCCCATTTCAAGGTTTTGCTCCGCAAAACGCTTGTGCGCCGCATTCGCGGCGGAGACCATCCACATCGACTTACTTTTTCAGCTCGCCGGTGGCCAGCTGCGT
>NZ_JBQKKR010000037.1:0-404 GCF_052116665.1 Dysosmobacter sp. Sow4_B12
GGACGGGTATCCGCTAGCGGCGTCGTGGGTGCCTGCGTCGTGGGTGTCGATCACTCGGGATCCGGAGACCAGCGAGGTGGCCTACTGGGTGCGTGGCCGTCGGGTGTCGTCGGCGGACGTGGTGCATGTGCGGCGTGGTGGTGACGAGTGGGAGCCCGCCCGTGGGGTGGGTGTGGTTGAGCAGCATCTGACGACGTGGGCGCGGATTGAGCGGCAGGGCCGGTACGAGTCGGACATGCTGGACGTGTCGGCGGTGCCGTCTGTGGCGATCGAGACGCCGAACCCGGATCTGTCGCAGGAGGAGGCCGACGCTGCGTCTGAGCGGTGGTTGGAGAAATTTCAGGAGCGGAAGCCGGCGTTTCTGCCGGCAGGGACGAAGATCACGCCGTTGGCGTGGTCACCGC